>NZ_KK211189.1:2566161-2774371 GCF_000620845.1 Exiguobacterium marinum DSM 16307 | reverse complement strand
CGGAGCCGCAGCGAAAGCGAGTCTGAACAGGGCGCATCAGTCCGTCGTCGTAGACCCGAAACCAGGTGATCTACCCATGTCCAGGATGAAGGTCAGGTAACACTGACTGGAGGTCCGAACCCACGCACGTTGAAAAGTGCGGGGATGAGGTGTGGGTAGCGGTGAAATGCCAATCGAACCTGGAGATAGCTGGTTCTCTCCGAAATAGCTTTAGGGCTAGCCTCGAGGTGAAGAGTTCTGGAGGTAGAGCACTGATTGGACTAGGGGCCCCCACAGGGTTACCGAATTCAGTCAAACTCCGAATGCCAGCAACTTTTACTCGGGAGTCAGACTGCGAGTGATAAGATCCGTAGTCGAGAGGGAAACAGCCCAGACCATCAGCTAAGGTCCCCAAGTGTATGTTAAGTGGAAAAGGATGTGGCGCTGCACAGACAACTAGGATGTTGGCTTAGAAGCAGCCACCATTCAAAGAGTGCGTAATAGCTCACTAGTCGAGTGGCGCCGCGCCGAAAATGTAACGGGGCTAAACATACCACCGAAGCTATGGATCCCGTAAGGGATGGTAGGAGAGCGTTCCAAGCAGCAGTGAAGCGGTACCGTGAGGAGCCGTGGAGCGCTTGGAAGTGAGAATGCCGGTGTGAGTAGCGAAAAGAGGGGTGAGAATCCCCTCCGTCGAAAGCCCAAGGTTTCCTGAGGAAGGCTCGTCCGCTCAGGGTTAGTCTGGACCTAAGCCGAGGCCGAAAGGCGTAGGCGATGGACAACAGGTTGATATTCCTGTACCGCCGTACCACCGTTCGAACGATGGGGGGACGCAGAAGGATAAGGTGACCGTGCGACTGGAAGTGCACGGACAAGCAGCAAGGCCGTCGGGTTGGCAAATCCGCCCGACACCAAGGTTGAGCTGTGACGTGGAGCCCGTAGGGCGAAGCACCGGATTTCACGCTGCCAAGAAAAGCCTCTAGTGAGGAGGTCGGCGCCAGTACCGCAAACCGACACAGGTAGGCGAGATGAGAATTCTAAGACGCGCGGGATAACTCTCGTTAAGGAACTCGGCAAAATGGTCCCGTAACTTCGGGAGAAGGGACGCTTATGGCAACATAAGCCGCAGTGAATAGGCCCAAACGACTGTTTAGCAAAAACACAGGTCTCTGCTAAATCGCAAGATGAAGTATAGGGGCTGACGCCTGCCCGGTGCTGGAAGGTTAAGGGGATGTGTCATCGCAAGAGAAGCACTGAACCGAAGCCCCAGTAAACGGCGGCCGTAACTATAACGGTCCTAAGGTAGCGAAATTCCTTGTCGGGTAAGTTCCGACCCGCACGAAAGGCGTAACGATTTGGGCACTGTCTCAACGAGAGACCCGGTGAAATCATAGTACCTGTGAAGATGCAGGTTACCCGCGACAGGACGGAAAGACCCCATGGAGCTTTACTACAGCCTGATATTGAGGCTTTGTACGCGATGTACAGGATAGGTGGGAGTCTGTGAAGCCGGAGCGCCAGCTTCGGTGGAGACACCCTTGGGATACCACCCTTTGCGTATAGAGTCTCTAACTCGCAGCCGTGATCCGGCTGGAGGACCGTGTCAGGCGGGTAGTTTGACTGGGGCGGTCGCCTCCTAAACAGTAACGGAGGCGCCCAAAGGTTCCCTCAGAATGGTTGGAAATCATTCGAAGAGTGCAAAGGCAGAAGGGAGCTTGACTGCGAGACCTACAAGTCGAGCAGGGACGAAAGTCGGGCTTAGTGATCCGGTGGTTCCGCATGGAAGGGCCATCGCTCAACGGATAAAAGCTACCCTGGGGATAACAGGCTGATCTCCCCCAAGAGTCCACATCGACGGGGAGGTTTGGCACCTCGATGTCGGCTCATCGCATCCTGGGGCTGGAGTAGGTCCCAAGGGTTGGGCTGTTCGCCCATTAAAGCGGTACGCGAGCTGGGTTCAGAACGTCGTGAGACAGTTCGGTCCCTATCCGTCGTGGGCGCAGGAAATTTGAGGAGAGCTGTCCTTAGTACGAGAGGACCGGGATGGACGCACCGCTGGTGTACCAGTTGTTCCGCCAGGAGCATCGCTGGGTAGCTACGTGCGGACGGGATAAGTGCTGAAAGCATCTAAGCATGAAGCCCCCTCCGAGATGAGATTTCCCTTTGAGCAATCAAGAAAGACCCCTCAGAGACGATGAGGTAGATAGGTCATGGGTGGAAGCGTGGTGACACGTGGAGCTGAATGATACTAATCGGTCGAGGCTTTGATCTAGTCTATGGTTTGTGTTGATGAATCCTCAGTTTTCAGGGAACAAGCCCTGTAAAAGTCTGGTGGCGATAGCGAGACGGCCACACCCGTTCCCATGCCGAACACGGAAGTTAAGCGTCTCAGCGCCGAAAGTAGTTGGGGGATCTCCCCCTGTGAGGATAGGACGTTGCCAGGCAAACGGTGGTTCTGGAGCATTCGCTCAAGGGCCGCCGTTTTTTCGTATCATCGATTCAGCTTAGTGGAAGAGAGGACGTTAAGAAATGGCTAAGAAGATCAAAGTATATGTCGAACCAAATGAAACGGTCAGTGAATGTTTAGATCGAATCAACGAAATGGGTTATCGTCCTATACGCCGCATTGAAAAGCCCGTCTTTGAGCAAACGGGAGCCAAAGATGTACCTGTCCACTCCCATCAATCGATTTTATTTGAATGCGTCTCTAAAGAATCCTAATGCCAAGCCGTCACACAATCTGTGTGACGGCTTTTTACATATCAAAACGAATGCTCGCGTTCAAAGCATCGATCTCCAAGCACATCCAATAAAGTTTGAGCCCGTTTTTCTATCTTTATAGGAAGATTCTCTTTACTAAAGTATTTAAGAGCCAAGCTTTCCCCATCTTCCATGACGAGCTCTCCATGTACTCCTTTTGCCTGATATAAATGAATGACACCGTATGTCTCGTCTCCATTCGGATATTTAAAGTAACCATCTTGACCGGAAAAAACCTGAATTAATTCGAAATGCTCAGCGAGAAGCCCGGTTTCTTCTTTCAATTCTCGTGCAGCGACCTCTTCCAGCGTTTCCCCGAGTTCCATCGATCCTCCCGGTAAACCCCAATCGAGTGTATCCGATCTATGCTGCATCAGTACTTCTTGTTTTTGATTGATGACCAAAATGGTCGCTCCGACACTGATGATTGGACGGTTCCCAATCACTTCTCGTAAACTCGCTATGTAACTCATCTAACTCCCCCTTTTCAATAGCATACATTAGCGGAGAAGATTATACTGATAACATCCAAAAGGCGAACGATAAATATTCAGACAATTAAAATGTTCGCAGTTTATTGACATGTTTTCAAAGAACAAGGTACGATAGGCGTGTGAGTTAAGAAAAATGAATAGTGCTCCATATAATCGCAAGGAAATGGCTTGCAAGTTTCTACCTGATCACCGACTCTGGTCAGACTATGGGGTGTAGCGGACGTGTATTTGTCATGCCTATACCCTAAACTGATTGCTCGGTTTAGGGATTTCTTTTTTGTAAGGGGGACATGTGGAATGAACGAAGTGGTAGGCGTCATCATGGGTAGTTCATCTGATTGGGAGACGATGAAACATACTTGTGACATGTTGGATGAGTTACAGATTCCATACGAGAAGCAAGTCGTATCGGCCCATCGAACACCAGACTTGATGTTCGAATATGCGGAAGAGGCACGAGGCAGAGGTATTCAAGTCATCATTGCGGGTGCTGGTGGGGCAGCTCACCTTCCAGGGATGGTCGCCGCAAAAACGACTCTTCCTGTCATCGGTGTCCCAGTTCAGTCGAAAGCACTCAATGGAATGGATTCGCTACTGTCGATTGTACAGATGCCTGCAGGCGTCCCAGTAGCGACTGTCGCCATCGGTAAAGCAGGTGCGACGAACGCCGGTTTACTCGCTGCTCAGATCCTCAGTATCCAATCAGCAGAAATCACGAAGCGACTTGAAATGTTCCGAGAGCAAAAACAAGAGATGGTCATGCGTGGAACGGAGGAACTGGTCTAATGAGAATCGGCATTTTAGGTGGAGGACAGCTTGGACGGATGATGTCACTCAGCGCGAGTGCAATGGGATACACGACGCTTTGTCTAGACCCGAACCCGAATGCACCGACCGCACAAGTAGCGGATTCGATTATCGCTTCATTTGATGATGTGAATGCCGCGAAAGAACTCGCTGACCGTTCAGACATTGTGACGTATGAATTTGAAAACATCGACACGGAAATGATTGCAGCCATCGAAGAGAAATGTCCACAAGGTATGGACGTGTTGAAGGCGACGCAACATCGCATCTTAGAAAAACAGATGATTGAATCAGCAGGACTACGTGTGGCGCCATATGTTTCGGTTCGTACGGTTCGAGAGGTACGGCAGGCACACGAAAAGCTCGGCTACCCATTTGTCATCAAAACGTGTCGCTTCGGCTATGACGGGAAAGGCCAGACGGTCATTCGATCGGAACAAGACCTTCAGGCGTTCATTGAACACTTTGTCGAACAAGAATATGTCGCTGAGGCGTGGTTGCCGTTTGAAAAAGAGATCTCGGTCATCGTGACACGAGGAGAAGAAGAAACGTCGACGTTCCCGATCAGTGAAAATATTCATCACAACAGCATTCTACATCTATCCATCGTACCGGCTCGTGTTACTGATGAGATTCAAGAGGATGCGAGACACCTCGCACTCCAGCTCGCCGATCATATCGGCTTAACGGGGACACTCGCTGTAGAGTTGTTCGTCATGCCAGATGGTCGCCTTTACGTAAACGAACTCGCACCGCGTCCACATAATTCTGGACACTACACGATTGACGCATGTGAGACCTCACAATTTGAACAACACATTCGAGCCGTGACGGGAATGCGTCTCGGACGTACGACATTGACAACGCCTGTCGTCATGGTCAACCTTCTCGGTGAGCATATGCCACGACTTCATGTCAAAGCATTGCCATCGAATGTTAAACTACATCTGTATGGAAAAGATGAGGCGAAGACAGGTCGCAAAATGGGACACTTGAACGTCCTTGCTGACACGGTCGAAGGTGCGCTTCAGACCATCGAACAACTGGCAATTTGGAAGGAGACCGTTTTATGATTTCACGCTACACCCGCCCAGAGATGGCAAACATTTGGACTGATCAAAACAAATTCGAGGCCTGGTTAAAAGTTGAGCTTTATGCCTGCGAGGCTTGGAGTGAACTCGGCATCATCCCGAAAGAAGATGTACAAGTCCTTTGGAACAAGGCATCGTTTGATGTTGATCGCATTCTAGAGATTGAACAAGAGACACGTCACGATGTGATCGCGTTCACGCGTGCCGTTTCCGAGACGCTCGGAGAAGAGAAGAAGTGGGTACACTACGGATTGACGTCGACGGATGTCGTCGATACGGCTCTCTCGTACTTAATCAAACAGGCCAATGATCTTTTAGAAGCCGATTTAGATCGCTTCATCGGCATTCTTGCAGAAAAGGCGAAAGCACATAAGTACGACATCATGATGGGACGTACCCACGGCGTGCATGCAGAACCGACTACGTTCGGTTTGAAACTCGCTCTCTGGTATGAAGAGATGAAACGGAATAAAAAACGCTTCATGGCAGCTCGCGAAACGATTGAATTCGGGAAGATGAGTGGAGCGGTCGGAACGTTTGCAAATATCGACCCGTTCATCGAGTCATACGTCTGTGACAAGCTCGGTATCCAAGCTGCACCGATCTCGACACAGACACTCCAACGTGACCGTCATGCCGAGTACATGTCGACGCTCGCATTGATCGCGACATCGATTGAAAAGATGGCGACCGAGATTCGTGGACTTCAAAAGACCGAGACGCGCGAAGTGGAAGAGTTCTTTGCTAAAGGACAAAAAGGGTCGTCGGCGATGCCGCATAAACGTAACCCAATCGGTTCTGAAAATATGACGGGTCTTGCGCGCGTCATTCGCGGTCACATGATGACGGCTTACGAGAACGTCCCACTTTGGCATGAACGTGACATCTCGCACTCGTCAGCAGAACGCATCATCATCCCGGATGCGACGATTCTCCTTAACTACATGTTGAATCGCTTCGGTAACATCGTGAAGAACTTGACGGTCTTCCCGGACAACATGCGTCGCAACATGGACCGCACGTTCGGAATCATCTTCTCGCAACGGATCTTACTCGGTCTCATCGAGAAGGGCTGGAGTCGTGAAGCGGCATACGATGCGGTTCAACCTAAGGCGATGCAGGCGTGGGAAGAAGAAACGATGTTCCGGACATTGATTGAAGAGGACAAAGAAATGGGTGCACTCTTTACGAGTGAGGAGCTCGATGAGTTGTTCGACCCGCGCTATCACGTACGCCGTGTCGATACAATTTTTGAACGCTGTGGTTTGTAATCGTTGAGGGGCGACATGCCCCTCTCACTTTTAAGGGGGAGCGGTTCAGATGAAAGCAATTTATGAAGGCAAGGCGAAAGCGTTATTTGAGACAGAAGAAACGGGTGTGCTTCGCGTATATTATAAAGATGATGCGACAGCATTCAACGGAGAGAAGAAAGAGTCGATTGATGGGAAGGGGATTTTAAACAACGCCATCACGACGCAGTTGTTCGAATTAATGCATGACAATAAGATTCCGACGCACTTCATTAAACGAATCTCAGAACGAGAACAGTTAGTTCGCCGTGTCGACATCATTCCGTTAGAAGTGGTCGTCCGCAACGTCGCGGCCGGCAGTCTGGCGAAACGTCTCGGTTGGGAAGAAGGGACGCCGCTCCTCGCACCGATTGTCGAGTTCTATTATAAGGACGATGCTCTTGGGGACCCGCTCCTCACAGAGGATCATATCCGATTGTTGCAAGTCGCTACACATAAAGAAGTCGAAACATTGCGACAACTCGGACTTTGGGTAAACGAAGTATTACTCGATTTCTTCGGTCAACACGGCATCGACGTAATCGATTTTAAACTAGAGTTCGGAAAAGTGGATGGGACGATTATCTTAGCGGATGAGATTTCACCCGATACGTGCCGCCTCTGGGATCAAGAAACGAAACAAAAACTCGATAAAGACGTATTTCGTCGCGATTTAGGTTCTTTGACTGAGACGTATGGACAACTGTTAACACGCATAGGGGGAAACGGACAATGAAAAAAGTAAACGTGTATGTGACATTACGTGAAAGTGTACTCGACCCACAAGGAGTTGCCGTGAAAGGTGGACTCGAACATCTCGGATTCGCTGGCGTTGAATCGGTGCGCATCGGGAAAATCATCGAGCTTCAAGTAGCGGACGACACGACAGAAGACATGGTCAAAGAAATGTGTGAGAAGTTACTCGTCAATACGGTCATTGAGAATTATGAAATTGAGATGGGGGTACTCGCATGAAGTTCGCGGTCATCGTCTTTCCAGGATCAAACTGTGACCTCGACATGTACCACGCGGTAAAAGACGTGCTCGGGGAAGAAGCAGAATACGTATTCCATACAGAAACGTCACTTGAAGGGTTCGATGGGGTCCTGTTACCAGGTGGATTCTCATATGGAGATTACTTGCGTTGCGGGTCAATCGCCCAATTTTCACCGATTATGGCTGAAGTAAAGCGTTTCGCTGAAGAAGGACGTCCGGTGCTTGGAGTATGTAACGGATTCCAAGTACTCGTCGAAGCAGGGTTACTTCCAGGTGTATTGATGCGAAACCGTGATTTGAAATTCATGTGTAAGACGGTCGACCTCGTCGTCGAAAACAACGAGACGATGTTCACAAGTGAGTATGCGGCACAGGAAACGATTCGTGTCCCGATTGCACACGGGGAAGGGAACTACTACTGTGACGACGCGACACTTGAGACATTAAAGGCAAATGGGCAGATCGCGTTCACGTACAAAGAGAACCCGAACGGATCGGTCGAAAATATCGCCGGCATCACGAATGAGGCAGGAAATGTACTCGGCATGATGCCACACCCGGAGCGTGCGGTCGAAGCGTTGCTCGGTGTAGAAGACGGTAAACGGTTATTCACGTCAATCGTAAAATGGGGGGCACGACATGTTACTTACAACTGAACCGACAGCTACACAAATCCGTGATGAAAAGATCTATGCCACGATGGGATTATCGGACGACGAATACGCGCTCGTCGTCTCACTGCTTGGCCGGGAACCGAATTATACAGAAATCGGTCTCTTCTCGGTCATGTGGTCTGAACACTGTTCGTACAAAAACTCGAAACCGGTGCTCCGGAAGTTTCCGACAACCGGCGAGCACGTTTTACAAGGACCGGGAGAAGGGGCTGGAATCGTCGATATCGGAGACGGTCAAGCCGTCGCCTTTAAAATCGAGAGTCATAATCACCCGTCAGCAATTGAACCTTATCAAGGTGCTGCGACTGGGGTGGGTGGAATCATCCGTGACATCTTTTCGATGGGCGCCCGTCCGATTGCATTATTGAACTCACTCCGTTTCGGAGATTTGAACGAATCACGTGTGAAACATTTATTCGGTCATGTCGTGTCAGGCATTGCCGGATACGGGAACTGTGTCGGCATTCCGACGGTCGGTGGAGAAGTCGCCTTTGACCCGGCCTACTCCGGAAACCCGCTCGTCAACGCGATGTGTGTAGGCTTCATCCGTCATGAAGACATTCAAAAAGGGATCGCGGAAGGTGTCGGAAACTCGGTCATGTACGTCGGAGCGACGACAGGGCGTGACGGGATCCACGGTGCCACGTTCGCTTCTGAAGAACTCGGAGAAGACGCAGACGAGAAACGTCCAGCCGTACAAGTCGGAGACCCGTTCATGGAGAAGCTCTTGATCGAAGCGTGTCTCGAAGTCATCAAGCACCCGGCGCTCGTCGGGATTCAAGACATGGGGGCAGCCGGATTGACCTCTTCGTCAGCGGAGATGGCCTCAAAAGCAGGTATGGGAATCGAGATGAACTTAGACCTCGTCCCCCAACGTGAGACAGGTATGACGCCTTACGAGATGATGCTATCGGAATCGCAAGAGCGGATGCTCCTCGTCGTCAAAGCAGGTCACGAAGACGAGATTGAAGCGATCGTCACGAAGTGGGGACTTCACGCGATCAAAGTCGGCGAGGTCATCGAAGAGAAAGTACTTCGTCTCGTTCATCAAGGGGAAGTCGCAGCAGAGGTACCAGTCGACGCGCTCGCAGAAGACGCTCCTGTCTATCATAAACCTTCTAAAGTCCCGGCATACTATGAAGCCTTCCAAGCGATGGAGCCCGTCACACCAATCGTTGAAGATGTGATGGCGACATGGAAAGACGTCCTTGCGATGCCGAGCATCGCCTCGAAACGTTGGGTGTATGAGCAATACGACCACATGGTGCAAACGTCGACAGTCGTCGCACCAGGCAGTGATGCCGCGGTCATTCGCATTCGTGAGACGGAGAAGTCGCTCGCGATGACGACAGACTGCAACGCGAAATATGTATATCTCGACCCGCGTGTCGGTGGGGCCATCGCTGTCGCTGAGGCGGCACGTAATATCGTCGCGAGTGGTGCGGAACCACTTGCCTTGACGGACTGCCTTAACTTCGGAAGCCCGGATAAACCGGAAGGGTTCTGGCAGCTCGACCAAGCCGTTGAAGGGATGGCGGAAGCTTGCCGTACGCTCGATACGCCTGTCATCGGTGGAAACGTATCGCTATATAACGAATCGAACGGGCAAGGCATCTACCCGACACCGGTCGTCGGAATGGTCGGGCTCATCGAGAAGCCGGAACACATCACGACTTCGTTTGCGAAACAAGCAGGAGACGTCGTCTTCTTACTCGGTGAGACGAAAGCGGAATTTGGCGGAAGTGTCCTTCAAATGCTCCAAGACGGTAAAGTGAGCGGCCACGCGCCGACACTCAATCTTGAGGAAGAACGTCACACACAGAAAGCATTACTTCAAGCCATCCGTGGTGGTCTTGTCACGGCGGCACACGATGTGTCAGAAGGTGGTCTTGCGGCAGCGTTACCAGAACTGGTCTTTGGAACAGGTCTCGGCATGGACGTGACGATCGACACAGATCTTGTGACGGCATTATTCAGTGAATCCCAGTCACGCTTCCTCGTGACCGTCGACAAGGCACAAGCTGAGGCATTTGCGAGCATGACGAACGGGACGGAAATCGGAACGGTCACAGAGACAGCAACGCTTGTCGTTCGTGCAAGCGACCGCTTGATTGAAATGGACGTGCAAGAGTTGGAGCGTGTATGGGAAGGAGCTATTCCATGTTATATGACATCCGAGGCATGAATGAGGAGTGCGGCGTCTTCGGTGTGTTCGGTCACATCGAAGCGTCACACCTTGCCTATTACGGACTTCACAGTTTGCAGCATCGTGGTCAAGAAGGGACGGGGATCGTCACGGCAGACGGCGAGCGTCTCCATGCGAAACGAGGCCTTGGTCTCGTCACCGAGGTATTTGATGAGACGTCGCTCGATGCCCTCACCGGAAATCATGCGATTGGTCACGTCCGCTACTCGACGGCGGGCGGCAATACGCTAGAGAACGTTCAACCGCTTCATTTCAAGTCGTTGACAGGAGATTTGGCGATGGCGCATAACGGAAATCTCGTGAATGCAAACGAATTGAAACATATGCTCGAAGCGGAAGGGGCAATCTTCCAAACGACGTCTGACACAGAAGTCGTAGCCCATCTCATCAAACGGAGTCGCGGCAACTCGGTAAAAGAAAGAATCGCCGACAGTTTGGCCCGTCTCGTTGGAGCGTTCGCTTTTCTATTCTTGACGGAAGACGCGCTATACGTCGGAGTTGACGTACATGGGTTACGTCCATTATCACTCGGACAGACGGAAGACGGGGCGTACGTTTTCGCCTCGGAAACGTGTGCGTTTGACGTCGTGGGGGCGACGTACGTCCGGGATGTCGAGCCAGGCGAATTGCTCATGATCACGAATGAAGGGATCACGTCTGAACGATTCAGTGAAGCGGCGGTCCGTGCCATGTGTTCGATGGAATACATCTACTTCTCACGACCGGACTCAATCATCGATGGCATCAATGTGCATACGGCACGTAAGGCCATGGGGAAAAAGATGTTTGAAGAAGCACCGGTCGAAGCAGATGTCGTGACAGGTGTGCCGGATTCGAGTATTTCCGCGGCAATCGGTTACGCTGAGGCGAGCGGGATCCCATACGAAATGGGACTCATTAAGAACCGTTACGTCGGACGGACGTTCATTCAACCGTCCCAGGAATTACGGGAGCGCGGCGTGAAAATGAAGTTATCGGCGTTACGCGGTGTCGTGAACGGGAAACGCGTCATCATGGTCGATGATTCCATCGTCCGTGGAACGACGAGTCGCCGAATCGTCACTTTGCTCCGAGAGGCAGGCGCAACGGAAGTGCATGTGCGCATCACGTCACCACCGATCAAACATCCGTGTTACTACGGAATCGATACTTCCACCAAGGAAGAGTTAATTGCGGCAACCAAATCCATTGAAGAAATCAGAGAAGAGATTGGTGCCGATTCACTAGCGTTCCTCACATTGGATGGAACGGTCGAAGCCATCGATCGTCCATTCGAAGGAGCACTACGCGGGCAGTGTGCTGCATGTTTCACGGGGCTTTATCCGACTGAACTTGCAGAACTCGTAACAGAGACAAAGGCTTAAGGGGGAAAAGCGATGAGCGTTCGATATGAACAAGCGGGTGTGAATTTAGAAGCAGGGTACGAGGCCGTATCCCGTATGAAACGTCATGTCGCCCGGACGATGCGTCCGGAAGTGATGACCGGTCTCGGCAGTTTCGGAGCGATGATTGACCTCGGTTCGATGAACATGAAACATCCGATTCTCGTGAGCGGGACCGACGGGGTCGGGACGAAACTGAAATTGGCGTTCGCACTCGACCAGCATGATACGATTGGAATCGATTGCGTCGCCATGTGCGTCAACGATTGTCTCGTGCATGGAGCAGAACCGCTCTATTTCCTCGACTATATTGCGACAGGAAAAGCAGAACCGGCCAAGCTTGAGCGCATCGTCGCCGGTGTCGCTGAAGGATGTGTCCAAGCGGGATGCGCCCTCGTCGGTGGTGAAACGGCTGAGATGCCAGGGATGTACACGGATGGCGAATATGATATCGCCGGATTTGCGGTCGGTGTCGTTGAGAAAGAAGACTTGCTCGATGGTTCGACGATTCAAGCGGGAGACATTGTCCTTGGACTCGCTTCTTCCGGTGTTCATTCGAACGGTTTCTCCCTCGTTCGTCATATCGTCGAAGCGCAAGGCCTCCACTATACGGATGAGATTGCGATGCTTGATACGACACTTGGGAACGCTTTGCTTCTCCCGACACGGATTTACGCCGAAGCGGCGAAGGCGGCGATTTCGACAGGTAAAGTTCAAGGAATGGCACACATCACAGGCGGCGGCTTTTATGAGAATGTCCCTCGTATGTTACCGGAAGGTCTTGGGATCACGTTTGATGCGTCGAGTTGGCCAAGCCTTCCTGTATTCGACTGGCTCGAACAAGTCGGAAACATCTCGAAACAGGAAATGTTCAACGTCTTCAATATGGGAATCGGTTACATGATTACGGTACGTGCCGAAGATGTGGAATTGATCGAAGCGGCGCTCGAACGTGTCGGGGAGACAGCGCACCGAATCGGGAAAGTCGAAAGTCGTCTAGGAATCCGAATCTCAGGAGTGGACCAATGAAACGATTTGCCATCTTTGCGTCAGGATCGGGGAGTAACGCCGAAGCGATTTGGCAGGCAATCGTCGATGGACAATTGTCAGCCGAATGCGTGTTGCTCGTGACGGACAAACCAGCAGCGACGGTTCTCGAACGTGCGGAGCGTTACAACATCCCGAGCTTTTCCTTTACACCGAAGTCGTATGCGTCCAAAGAGGAGTTCGAGGAAGAAATCCTCGTCCTTCTCAATTCGCTTCAAGTGGACTATATCGTGTTGGCGGGGTATATGCGCTTGATTGGAAATGTGTTACTATCCGCATATCCGAACAACATTTTAAATATTCATCCTTCACTCTTACCTGCGTTTCCGGGGAAAGATGCAATCGGTCAGGCGCTTGACGCAAACGTACCGAAAAGTGGTGCGACCGTTCATTATGTGGATTCGGGGATGGACACGGGTCCAATCATCGCACAAGCATCCGTCGAGATTGAAGGGTGTGACCGCACCGAGGCGACACGACGTATTCAAGCGATTGAACATCAATTGTATCCGCGCGTATTACAACAAGTGTTGAATCAACAGGAGGTTTTCAAGTGAGAGCATTATTAAGTGTTTCTGATAAAACAGGTATTGTTGAACTAGCGACCGTCTTACATGAGGCGGGCATCGAACTCATCTCGACAGGTGGGACCGAGGCAGCCCTCCAACAGGCGGGATTACCGGTCAAAAACATCTCGGAAGTGACATCGTTCCCGGAGATGTTAGACGGTCGTGTCAAGACGTTGCACCCACTCGTTCACGGTGGACTTCTCGGACGTCGCGACCTTGATACGCATGTCTCCCAAATGAAAGATCATCACATCGAACCGATTGACTATGTCGTCGTCAATCTGTATCCGTTCAAAGAGACGATTGCGAAAGAGAACACGACCTATGAAGAAGCGATTGAAAATATCGATATCGGTGGACCGAGCATGTTACGTTCGGCTGCGAAAAACCATGCAAGCGTCACGGTCGTCGTTGACCCAAGTGATTACACACTTGTCGCCGATGAAGTGCGTGGAGGCGGTACATCGTTTGAGATGCGTCAACGTCTCGCAACGAAAGCGTTCCGTCATACGGCTGCCTATGATGCGTTGATTGCCGACTACTTAGGTCGTCAAATCGAGGAGACGTTCCCAGAGCAATTGACGGTTACGTATGAGAAAGTACAAGACCTTCGTTACGGTGAGAATCCGCACCAACAAGCTGCATTTTATAAGACACCATTATACGACGGCATGACACTTGCGAATGCGACACAGCTTCACGGGAAAGAACTCTCGTATAACAACATTCAGGATACGAACGCAGCACTTGAAGCACTCAGTGAGTTGAATGAACCGGCTGCGGTCGTCGTGAAACATATGAATCCATGTGGTGTGGCGGTCGGACGGACGATTTCTCAAGCGTTCGAACGCGCCCATGCCGCTGATCCGGTCTCTATCTTTGGCGGAATCGTCGCTTTGAACCGTGAAGTCGATCTTGAGACGGCTGATGCCCTTCGCAACATCTTTTTAGAGATCATCATCGCTCCTTCCTTTAGTGAGGCAGCACTTGACCGATTGAAAGAGAAGAAGAATCTTCGTTTGTTGACGCTCGATATGGGACACATGACAGGCATGCGCTTAACGGCTGTCGCCGGAGGATTGCTCGTACAAGACGGGGATGACATGACACTCGATGATGCCTCATGCCAAATCGTGACGGATCGTCGTCCGACCGCAGCGGAATGGGAAGACTTGAAACTTGCATGGCGTGTCGTCAAGCACGTCAAGTCGAACGCCATTGTCGTCGCCAAAGATGAAACGACGATTGGAATCGGTGCCGGACAGATGAACCGCGTCGGCGCAGCAAAAATTGCCTTCGAACAAGCCGGGGAACGCGCGACAGGCGCAGCTCTCGGGAGCGACGCCTTCTTCCCGATGGCCGATACGGTCGAAGCGGCAGCTGCTGCAGGAATCACGGCCATCATCCAACCAGGCGGGTCGATTCGTGACGAAGAGTCAATCGAAGCGGCGAACCGACAAGGAATCACGATGGTATTCACGTCAGTTCGACACTTTAAACACTGAGAGGGGTGCGCGTCATGAACGTATTGGTCATCGGTCGAGGAGGACGCGAGCATGCGCTCGCGTGGAAGTTGAAACAAGACGGGCACAACGTCTTCGTTGCACCGGGCAACGATTTCATGGAAGGTATGACGTGTGTGTCAATCAATGAAACGGACGTTGAGGCGCTTGTTCATTTTGCAGAAGAGAAAGAGATGGAATGGACGATTGTCGGACCGGAGTCGTCGCTCATGGCAGGAGTCGTGGATACGTTCCGCAACAAAGGGCTGAACATCTTTGGACCGACGAAAGCGGCTGCGCTACTCGAGGGGAGCAAGGCATTCGCCAAAGAAGTCATGATGGAAGCCGGAATTCCGACAGCGGCATACGAGGCGTTCACGGATGCGGCATCGGCGCTTGCTTATATCGAGAAGCTTGGGGCACCACTCGTCGTCAAGGCGGACGGATTGGCTGCCGGTAAAGGCGTCACGGTCGCGTTCACGGTCGAAGAGGCGGAAACTGCCGTACGTGATATTTTCACGACGGATAAATTTGGCCAACAGTCACAAGTCGTCATCGAGGAGTTTCTCGATGGTGAAGAATTTTCGCTCATGGCATTCGTCTCGGGAGAGCGTGTCATTCCGATGATCACCTCGCAAGATCATAAACGTGCCTATGACGGCGACGGAGGACCGAACACAGGTGGGATGGGTGCCTATAGCCCGATGCCTCATTTGGTAGAGACTGTGTATCAAGAAGCGGTGAAGACCGTATTAGAACCGCTCGCACAAACGATGGTCAAGCGTGGTACCCCGTTTGAGGGATTCTTGTATGCCGGGCTTATCTTGACATCTGACGGACCGAAAGTCATCGAATTCAATGCGCGCTTCGGTGACCCGGAAACAGAGGCCATCGTGCCGAACTTGAAATCGCCGCTCCTTGACGTGATTGAAGCGGTCATTCGTCAAGAACCGTATCCGATCGAGTGGAGCGACGGATATACGATGGGTGTCGTCATTGCGGCGAAGGGATACCCGGAACGCCCTATCACGGGTCAAGTGCTATCGGGATTTGAATCGCTCCCACAGGACGTCCTCGTTTTCCACGCCGGAACGGTGAGGCAGGACGATCAAGTCATTGGAAACGGCGGTCGCTTACTCATCGTGACTGCGACGAGACCGACGCTACTTGAAGCGAAGACAGTGGTATATGAAGCAATCTCACTACTCGATTTACCGGAAACGTTCCACCGAACCGATATCGGATCACGAGCGTTCACACAGATTATTTGAAGGATGGGTCAACCCATCCTTTTTTTCATGCGAAAAAAAGGAAATACCGATATCCTGTTTTACAATAGTAAAGTAGCTCGGAGAAAGAAGGTGGTCGGCCTGCGTGTTCAATCAAAACTATTTATTGCAATTGCCGTGAACATCGTACTCTTCATCGGTGTCATTTTATTTGTCATCAAACCGTATTTTGTAGAGAAAAGTATTGAACAGGACAAGGCGATGACCCGCGATCAAATCGAGAGTGTTTCGGAAGTGTTCGCCAATCACCGTCTCATGCTCGAACGGATTCTTGTCGACTGGTCAGTCTGGACGAATGCCTATGATTTCGTGCAGAACGAGAATGATACTTTTGTCGAAAATAATATGGGGGAAGAAACCTTAGAAAATTTAGGGATCGGGGCTATGATTTTCCTCGACAAAAATCGAGAGGTAGTCTACTCCGAATTTAATCAGATTTATGAGTTAGAAAAGGCAGAAGAGAAGAGCGCCTTCACAAATGATTTGTTACGCTACGTCAACTCGACTGGTATGACACAAAGTGCGGTATACGGTACCGACTTCGGCCCTGTGGTCTTCATGAGCCATCCGATTGTAAAAAGTGATGGAACGGGTGAACCTAGTGGTACGCTTGTAATCATTCAAAAAATCGGTCCGGACTTCATGGCGGCGATGAGTGCACAAGCAAAAACGAAACTATCCATTAGCCCGCTCGCTCATCAACGGCTGACGATTGAACAAGACAGTCGGTTTGCCCGCGTCTCTTTACCACTGCAATCGATTTATCAAGATGCGAACTGGGAAGTCAATTTCTCGGTGAAGCGCACGTACTATACAAACACTCAGACGATGTTAGAAACCGGTATGTTCGGACTCCTCGTTCTCGGTCTTGGTTTATTGTTGACTCTTTTTTGGACGGTGAATCAAATCATTACAAAACGTCTAATGGGAATCGTCAAAGAACTGAAGTGGATCACGAAGGAACGAAATAGTCGTTTACGGATCCATCTACATCCCCATAAACAAGACGAGATTGAAGAAATGGCAATCAGTATGAATGAGGTACTCGATGCATTAGAGCAGACACAAAAAGAGTCGTTGACACGTGCCTTTCGAGATTCCTTAACACGTCTCCCGAACCGCTTGGCGGTCGAGGAAATGTTCATGAATTTACCGGATACGACCCGCTCGATTGGTGTGATGGGAATCGATCTCGACAACTTCCGGCGGATCAACGACCAATTTGGTCAGCGTACGGGGGATGCGATGCTTACGTTCTTTGCCTCTCGTTTAATGTTTTATAAAGAGGATGGCTTCGTGGCAAGAATCGGAGCGGATGAGTTCATCTTGATTCATTCGGAATGGACGACTGAAGAACTCATGATTATCGCCAATCAGTTAGTGAAAGATTTACGCGAATGGGGTCTGAAGCAAGGAATGAACCATCTGACCTTAAGTATTGGAATTGATGAATTGAGGGAACCGTCACATCACTCCTATGAGGTGATGATGGCACGTCTTGACGTCGTCTTACATGAGGTCAAAGCGTCAGGAAAAGATAACATTATCTCCTATCAAGACATTGAAGATGGGAGTCATTACTTGCAGACACTCGAGATGGAGCGGGATTTACGTCATGCGTTACACCATGATGAATTTGAACTGTACTATCAACCAATCGTATCTCCCCAACCATTTCAGGTGATGGGCGTAGAAGCATTGATTCGCTGGCATCATCCGCAGAAAGGGTTCGTCTCCCCGGGCGTTTTTATTCCGGTAGCAGAACAACTTGGACTCATCTCGGATGTGGGACGGTGGGTACTTGTCCGGGCTATTACCGAGATTCAGGAGTATGCAGAGCGTTTTGATTTATTTTTATCAATCAACGTATCAAAACGTCAAATTTTAGATGGTTCCTTTTTAGAGACATTGGAAGAAACGCTTACCGATACGGGATTCCATCCACACCGACTGCATGTAGAAATCACAGAAAGTGAAGTCGGTGGGAACGTGTATGAACTTCAACAGTTTATCCAAGCGTTAAAAGTGATCGGGGTAAAAATATCACTCGATGATTTCGGGGTCGGAACGTCTTCTTTGTCATACTTGCAATCGCTACGTCTTGATATTATTAAAATTGATCAAAACTTCGTCAAAGGGATTCCGGAGAACAAGTTTGACCGCGCCTTGTTAGAAGGGCTTTATCAAACCTTCCAAACGCTGGAACTCGATATCGTCACAGAAGGAGTCGAACGACCGGAACAACTTGCATTCGTATTAGAATATAGTAGTTCGCTCATTCAGGGATATCATTACAGTAAACCAATTCCAATTGACCAATTGCATCACTACTTGCGAAAAACTGTCATGACACAAATTTGATCTAGGCGATTCTTCAGAAGAAGAGTCGCTTTTTTGTGAAAAATATATGTGAATTTTGTTACAATAGTGAACATAACTTGCGACCCTTTCAGAGAAAAGGTAAACTTGAAACAGGTGAAGAAAACGCTTTCAAAACTATTTTTTAATAGCATTGAAAGAGAAAAGGGAGGATTGGGTTCGATGCCAATAAAAAGAACGGCGCGGGCACCGTGGTCTAAAGTGATGATTCGTTCACAAATCGAAGTCGTTGATCGAGTACGGCCACCTTCGCTCGTCTTAAAAAATGCGACGTATTTGAACGTATACGTGAAACAATGGAAAACTGCGAACATCTGGATTGAAGGAGATCGTATCGTTTATGTCGGTCCAGACTTACCGGAATCAGCAGTCGAGACGGTCGATGTGTCAGGGAAATATATTGTGCCTGGTTATATCGAACCACACGCTCATCCATTCCAATTGTACAATCCGGCGACGTTGTCAAAATATGCTGGGGAACGCGGAACGACGACTCTCGTTAATGACAACATGCTGCTTTTTTTACAAGAAAAAGAGCAAGCGTTTGCGCAGTTAGAAGCGATTCAGCAGCTGCCGACGAGTACGTATTGGTGGGCAAGACTTGACACACAAACCGAACTTGATCGGGAGAGTGTCGCTGTCGACTCAGAACGTATCCATGAGTGGTTTAATCATCCGGATGTCGTGATGGCAGGTGAACTGACGGCATGGCCACGCGCAATGAAGGGCGATGATGAGATGCTCCAATGGATGCTCGATGCCGAGACGTGCGGACTGCCGGTCGAAGGCCACTTCCCGGGAGCGTCGCCCAAGACATTGACTAAAATGGCGTTGATGGGAGTGCACAGCGACCATGAGGCAATGACGGCAGAAGAGGCGCTCAATCGACTTGAATTAGGTTATACAACAACGCTTCGCCATTCTTCCATCCGACCGGACTTGCCGGGGATGATTCGTGACCTATTGGCGAACGGATTGACGGCGTTCGATCACCTCATGGTGACGACGGACGGTTCGACACCAGGCTTTTATGAAGACGGCATGCAAGACGCCCTCGTCCAAATTTTGATAGAAGAAGGACTACCGGCCGTTGAGGCGTACCGGATCGTTTCTCACAACGTAGCGCGTCATTTTGACCTCGATCACATTCTAGGCTCTATTGCCCCGGGACGCATCGCCCACTTGAATATCCTCGATACAATCGAGGAGCCCCGACCGACAGCAGTCATCGCGAAAGGTCAGTGGATTTATCGTGATGGCGTATCGTTATTCCCGAACGAATTAGTGGAAGCGGTTCTTGACAAGATGCCATCGACAGACGTTTCTATCGAGCTGACGCCACAAGATTTGTCATTTAGCATGCCAGTCGGACTCGACATGGTCAACTCGGTCATCATGAAACTGTTTAAAATTACGCATGACACGGGTCAAGACGAATTACCGCGTGATGGAGACGAATCGTTCCTCATGTTGCTTGATAAAGAAGGGAAATGGCGATTGAACACGGTGCTGAAAGGATTTGCCCGAGATTTCGGGGGACTTGTCAGTTCGTATTCAATCAGCGGGGACTATTTGATTTTAGGTAAATGTAAACAAGACATGTTGCAGGCGTTCGAACGGATGAAAGAACTCGGAGGAGGTATCGTGCTTGTCGATAAAGGGAAAATCGTTGCCGAGATTCCATTACCGCTCTGTGGAATGACCTCGACGGAACCACTCGACACTCTCATCGGTCAAGAGAAACAGCTACGCGAGGAGCTCGTGGCAAGGGGTTATCAGTTTGAGGATCCGATTTATACATTACTGTTTTTAGCATCCACACACTTGCCGTATGTTCGCGCAACACCGCTCGGCATTTACGAAGTCATGAAAAAACAAGTACTATTTCCTGCGATTTTGCGATGAATAGTTGAGTCCAAGGCGCCCCTGCTTTAGAATAGTAAAGAAGTATGAGTAGAGAGGATGCTTGCGGATGCAACTCGATAAATTAAGAGGTCGAGAGCTTGATCAATTGTTTGAGGCAATTTTGAAGCTCGATACGCTCGAAGACTGTTATCAATTATTCGAAGATTTAGCGACTGTCAATGAAATTCAAGCACTTGCGCAACGACTGGAAGTGGCGCGGCAAATACGTGAAGGAAACACGTATCATAAAATTGAGGACGCGACAGGCGCCTCGACGGCCACGATTTCACGTGTGAAGCGATGCTTGAACTATGGGACAGGCGGATACGACCTCGCTCTTGAACGTCTACAACAAACAAAAGGTGACTCTTAAGAGTCATCTTGTTTTTGATGGAGGGGAGGGGCGAGATGCAACAGAAATTCATGAAACGGAACTTACAATTGTTCTTTCGAAATTTAACACCGGTTCAAACACTCGTGTTAATTTATAGTGCGGCAGCGATTTTATCAGTTTTGCTCCTCGCCTTACCGATTGCCCATAAACCCGGTGTGACGATCACGTTTACTGATCTTGTCTTCTTTGCGGTGAGTTGTGTCAGTGTCACTGGGCTAACGCCAATCGTGGTCACCGATACCTTCTCCACGTTCGGCTTATTTATTATTTTATTCATCGTCCAGGTGAGTGGTGTCGGGTTGATCAGTCTGCACGTCATCATGTGGATTTTGCTTGGGAAGCGGATCGGGTTCCGGGAGCGACAACTGATTTTACGTGACCAAAACCAGACATCGATGTCTGGTATTGTCAAATACATCACAGAAATCGTCATCACCGTTATTGCCATTGAGGCGGTCGGTGCCGTCTTACTCGGGGTCCATTACTTAAATTATTTTGATACCGCCGGAGAAGCCTTCTTACAAGGCTTATTCGGATCCGTCAGTGCGACGACGAACGCCGGATTTGATATTACCGGGAGTTCGCTCGCGCCGTTCCGTGAAGACCCGTTTGTCATCTTCACGCAAATTGCGCTTATGACAGGTGGTGCCATCGGATTCCCGGTACTCGTTGAGATTCGGACATACTTGGTGAGCCGAATCACACGGAAGCGTCATACGTTCCCGAGTCGGTTCTCATTGTTCACCAAATTGACGGTCACGACATTCTTTATCTTGATTGCCGTCGGGACGGTCGGATTGTTCTTCTTCGAGTACAACAATGCCTTCAAAGATTTGCCGTTATGGCTTGCGTTCTCAGATTCGTTGTTCCAGTCCGTGACGACACGTAACGGTGGATTATCGACAGTCGACGTCAACTTGTTCTCGGAAGCGAGCATGCTGTTATTGTCGATTCTTATGTTCATCGGAGCCTCACCATCGTCTGTCGGTGGCGGGATTCGAACAACAACGTTTGCCGTGGCTGTTCTCGGGGTCGTCGCGTTTATTCGTGGAGACTCGTCAATTAAAATTTTCGGTCGTGAGATCGTTCTTGAAGACATTTGGAAAGCGTTCGTCATCATTACCGTTTCGCTCGCCGTCCTATTGTCTGGGGTCATGGTCATGGCTTACTTTGAAGATGCCTCATTGACACGAATCTTATTCGAGGCATGTTCGGCGTTCGGAACGACAGGACTGTCTGTCGGTTTATCTTCTGAATTTAGTAACGTTGGAAAATGGGTGCTGACGGTTCTCATGTTCATCGGTCGAATCGGTGTCATCGCCTTCATTCTCATCTTGCAACGGAGACAGCCGAAGCGGATGTATAACTATCCGAAAGAATCGATTATCTTAGGATAAGGAGATTGTCATATGAAAGCTTTTTGGATTAACTTTGGATATGTCTTTATCGTTCCAGTACTGCCGTTCATCGCGGTCGTCAATGGAACGGCACTCTGTTCGCCGGACTCCCCGTTACTCGACATTCCAGTGCTCGGATTCTTTTTAGCGAATCCGCTCTGGTTTGTCCCGGTATATGGTTTATTTGCACTGCTTATTGCAAAATGGCTGACGGATCGGGAACAGAATCGTACGGCACGTTCGTGACTTGCTTCGGCAAGTCTTTTTTATATTGAGGAGATGCAAGTGATAAGAAAAATCGATACACTAGAGAAGGATTCGTTGGGAGGGAACAAGTTGAAATTTCTGTCATGGCGCCATGTGTTTAAATTAGATCCGAATAAACCCCTCACGGATGAAGCGCTCCGTGCGCTCATTCATTCGGGAACCGACGCCTTTTTGATTGGCGGGACGGACGGGGTCGATGCAGAGAATACATTTGCAATCTATGCGAGAGTCCGAGATGCCGGAATACCTGTCGCGCTCGAAATCAGTCATCCGAGTCAAGTCATCCACGGATTTGATCATTACTTCGTACCGACCGTGCTCAATGCAGGAACTCCAGAATGGATCATCGGACACCAGGCTCGGGCGTTTGAACGATATGGTCATTTTTTTGATCCACGTCATGTCACGGCCCAAGGCTATCTCGTCTTAAACGCGGACGCAAAAGTCGCTGAAGTGACAGAGTCGAAGTGTGACTTGTCGCTAGAAGAGGCCGTGGCGTATGCTGAAACAGGTCATCACTTATTCCACCTCCCCTCACTCTATATCGAATATAGCGGACGGCTCGGAGACCTCGATGTCGTAAAAGAAATTCGATTGGCGCTCCCGAAAGCGCACCTTTTCTACGGAGGTGGCATCGACGGGGAAGACTCGGCCCGTTTGATGGGTGCACATGCCGACACGATCGTCGTCGGCAATATCATTTACGAAGACTTAGCAGGAGCACTTGCGACTGTGCGAGCACTCCGATAAAATAAGAACAAACGTTTGGAACAAGGAAGGAAACGATTATGTATAACCTTAGCGAAGAATTAGTCAAAGGTATGAACCCGGAACAGGCAGAAGCCGTCAAACATACCGATGGTCCACTTTTGATCATGGCGGGTGCCGGATCGGGAAAAACTCGTGTCTTAACACATCGTGTCGCTTATTTGATGGCGGCCAAGCAAGTGGCGCCTTGGAACATTTTGGCCATCACGTTCACGAACAAGGCTGCACGAGAAATGAAAGACCGGATTGCGCGTCTTGTCGGTGGAGTCGCGGAAGACATTTGGATTTCCACATTCCACTCCATGTGTGTCCGTATTTTACGACGGGATATCGACCGTATCCGCTATGAGCGGAGCTTTTCCATTCTAGATGCCTCAGACCAGTTGACGGCGATCAAACAAGTACTCAAAGAATTGAACCTCGATCCGAAGAAGTATGAGCCACGTACATTACTCGGGATGATTTCGAACCATAAAAACGAATTGCGTACGGCGAAAGATGCAGCCGCCCTTGTCGGAAATAATCCGTATGAGCGCATCATCTCAGATGTCTATACGGCTTATGAGAAAAAGTTGAAACAAAATAACGTGCTCGACTTCGATGACTTGATTATGAAGACGATTCACTTATTCCAAGAAGCGCCAGACGTGTTGGCGTTCTATCAAAAGAAGTTCAAATACATCCATGTCGACGAGTATCAGGATACGAACCGTGCCCAATATACGCTCGTCAAACTCCTTGCGCAGGCACATGAGAACTTGTGTGTCGTCGGGGACTCGGATCAGTCCATCTATCGTTGGCGCGGTGCCGATATCGCCAACATCTTGACGTTTGAAAAAGACTACCCGAGTGCCCGTGTCATCTTACTCGAACAAAACTATCGTTCGACGAAACGGATTTTGGAAGCAGCGAATGGCGTCATCAAGAACAACGCTTCGCGTAAAGACAAGAATTTGTGGACGGAAAACGACGAAGGGGAGAAGCTCTTGCTGCACGTCGCTTCAGATGATCGCGACGAAGCGTTCTTCATCATGAATCAGATGAAAGAGCTGAAGATGGAAGGGATGGACTACGGCCAGATGGCAGTCCTTTACCGGACGAACGCCCAGTCTCGTGGTCTCGAGGAGATGCTCCTCAAGTCCAATATCCCGTACAAAATGGTCGGCGGAACAAAATTCTATGAACGTAAAGAAATTAAGGATGTTTTGGCTTATTTGCGTTTGATTGCCAACCCGGACGAAGATATCTCATTCGTTCGTGTCGTCAACGAACCAAAACGAGGCATTGGGGCCGCCACAGTCGATAAGTTAGGTGACTTTGCAGATATGCAGGGTGTTTCGCTTATGGATGCGATTCGTGACATCGAATTATCAGGGATTGCGCCACGCACGGCGACGAAACTTGCGGACTTCCGTCAAATGATGATGGACTTACGGCAAATGGCTGACTATCTCTCGATTTCAGAACTCGTCGAAGAAATATTGAAGAAGACCGGCTATGAAGACATGCTCAAAATTGAGAAAACGCTCGAAGCGGAAAGCCGACTTGAGAACTTACAAGAATTCCTGTCAGTGGCTCAAAATTTCGAGAAAGAAAGTGATGAACAGACAGTGGTCGCCTTCCTCACCGATTTGACGCTCGTGTCCGATTTGGATTCACTTGATGAAGTCGATGAATCGCATCAAGTCACGTTGATGACGCTGCATTCGGCGAAGGGACTCGAGTTCCCGGTCGTCTTCCTGATTGGAATGGAAGAGGGGCTGTTCCCGCATAGTCGGGCATTGAACGACGAAGAGGAAATGGAAGAAGAGCGGCGTCTTGCATATGTCGGCATAACGCGTGCCGAGAAGCGTCTCTATTTGACACGTGCACAGTCTAGGATGCTGTACGGCCGATTCCAAAACAACCCGGAATCAAGGTTCCTGCATGAATTACCGGAAACGTTGTTAGAACGGTCCGGAAAGGCAAGAAAACCAATGCCATGGAACCCTGTCGAATCACCTGGGAAGTTGCCAGTGAACGGTTTTAGTTCGAAACCGAAGCCAAAGCTCGCCCAATCGTCTGGTGCCGAAACGCTCGGATGGCAAGTTGGTGACAAAGCGAATCATAAAAAATGGGGGCAAGGGACGGTCGTCCAGACGCGTGGTGAAGGCGATCAAGTCGAAGTCGACATCGCGTTCCCTGAAGTCGGGATTAAGCGTTTGTTGGCCAAATTTGCCCCGATTGAAAAAGCGTGAGGTGAGAATATGGAGATGGCAGAACGCGTAGAAGAATTGCGTAAAACGTTAAATCAATACGGATACGAGTATTACGTGCTCGACCGTCCGAGCGTCCCAGACTCGGAGTATGATCGCCTGATGAACGAATTGATTCAAATCGAGACAGACTACCCTGAACTACGGACACCGGATTCTCCGACACAACGCGTCGGAGGGGCGCCTCTTGACGCCTTCGTCAAAGTGACCCACGATACACCGATGCTCTCACTCGGCAATGTATTCTCGAAAGAGGAACTCGTGGAATGGGTGGAACGAATCGAGAAGGACCTCGGTTATACACCGACCTTCGTGGCTGAACTGAAGTTTGATGGACTCGCCGTCTCTTTAAAATATGAGAATGGTCGTCTCGTGCGAGGCGCGACGCGAGGGGACGGAACGACAGGTGAAGATATCACACAAAACTTGAAGACGATTCGTTCGATCCCACTTCGCCTGAAAGAGGACGCAACGTTTGAGGTCCGAGGTGAGGCGTATATGCCGAAGCGTTCGTTCGAACAGTTGAATGATGAACGGGAACGGGTCGGTGAGCCATTGTTCGCAAACCCGAGAAACGCAGCGGCCGGTTCACTCCGGCAACTCGATTCGAAAATAGCAGCATCTCGAAACTTGGCATTTTTTGCGTACGGTTTGGTGTCGCAAGACGATCTCGTCGCGTCGCATGACGAGTCGCTCGATTATTTGAAACGACTCGGAGTCGCTGTGAGCGGAGACTACACGACGTGCAAAACGGCCGATGAACTATGGGATTATATTGAAACGTACGTGACGAAACGTGGCGAACTCCCGTATGAAATCGATGGGATTGTCATTAAAGTCGCAGGGTACGAAGAACAGGAACAACTCGGCTTCACAGCGAAAAGTCCACGTTGGGCCGTCGCCTATAAGTTCCCGGCAGAAGAAGTCGTGACGACAATCGAAGACGTCGATTTCAGTGTCGGTCGTACGGGGAAAGTCACACCGCGGGCACGTTTTTCTCCAGTATCTGTAGCAGGGTCGACGGTGACGTATGCGACACTTCACAATGAAGATTTTATAAAGGAAAAAGATCTTCATATCGGTGATCGGGTCGTCATCAAAAAGGCTGGAGACGTCATTCCGGCCGTTGTCTCAGCAATTGCGAGTGAACGGAGCGGAGATGAACGAGTGATTGAATTTCCGACCCATTGTCCAGCATGTGAATCCGAACTGATTCGCCTTGAAGGTGAGGCCGATCATCGCTGCGTCAACCCGGAGTGTCCGGCCCAATTGCTCGAAGGACTCATTCATTTCGTCTCACGGCAGGCGATGAATATCGACGGACTCGGTGAGAAGGTGATCACGCAACTCCATGAGGCGGACCTCGTCCATAACGTGGCCGACTTGTATCGCCTGAACCGAGACGATTTACTTGCGCTCGAGCGCATGGGGGAGACGTCGGTGACGAACCTACTCTCGGCGATTGAACAGTCGAAACAAAATTCGCTCGAACGTGTGCTCTTCGCCCTCGGCATTCGTCTCGTCGGTCAAAAGGCAGCCTCTTTGATTGCAGAACGATTTGAGACGATGGAAGCGATTATCAAGGCGACGGTCGAAGAACTGACGTCGATTGATGGCATCGGGACGAAGATGGCCGAGTCGATTGTCCTCTACTTTGAAAAACCAGAAGCACGTGAACTCGTCAAAGAATTGGCGGAATCGGGTGTGAACCTATCGTTCAAAGGGACGAAACGTCCGACGACCGAAGGTGCTCCTTTATCTGGTAAGACGGTCGTATTGACGGGGAAATTACATGAGATGACACGTGGCGAAGCTGGGAAGCAGCTTGAACTTTTCGGTGCGAGTGTGACAGGAAGTGTGAGCAAAAACACAGATTTACTCGTTGCCGGTGAAAAGGCAGGTTCGAAACTGGCGAAAGCCGAATCCCTCGGAATCGAAGTATGGGATGAGGCTAAGCTGCTCGACTTTATAAACGAACAGGCGTAAGACGTTCGCTTCGGCGAACGTTTTTTGTTTTTTCGGAAATAAATGGGATTGAGCAGGTTCGCACAAGCGTTCGAGGGGTATAGATTAACTAAATCAAAATGTTAATATATTTTTGCGAGAGAACCCTTAGACATCAGGACTTTCACACACATATCCCTCTCATTCCTCTACGTGATGAAAGTCTCCATTCAGGACGAAGTCGATTCGTGCGCCTGTTTTCACCTTAGAGGAGGGACTAACATCATGACACACAACATCCAGCGCTTCGTTGCCGTATTTACTATTCTCATGTTCCTTTCAACATTGATTACCGTCCATGTCGTACATGCTGATACAACAACGTTTCGTTATATTCAAGTGGATTTGACGGACGAGGAAATGGAAACATTATACGAATCAAGTTTAGTTTATGAAGGCATCACGTTTTATGGGGTACGTGAATCAGCTGACATTTGGCGATTCGTGATTGATGCGGAGTCGGTCGATGATTCGTTGATTGACGTCATCACGCTCTATGATGCGGAAGGTGTCCCTTATACGTTTTCTCCGAATATCATTTCGGACTTGTATCCTGTTGAAGTAGAAGAGCCATCTGTAGTCGAAGAACCGGAAGTGACCTCGACCATTGAACCGGAACCGGTAGCAGAAGAACCGGAGTCTGAACCGATGCTCCCGGTACTTTCAATCGAGGCGGTGAACATTGCTGGGGTCGACCAAGCTGTTGTCGGGGGTGAACTTTCCTATACGTTTATCGTTGAAAATACAGGAGACACACCGTTGACGGTGACAAATATGTCCCATGAGTATTTCAGTGGGAATCTAGAACAATTATCAGTCGAATCGTTCAATCAACGTGTTTTTGACCGTTTGAATGAATTGATGGGGGATGACGGACTCCTTCCTGGTGAACAGGTGGAAGTGACAGACGTCTTAGAGATTCCGACGGATTATTCGTTCAGCGTTCATCCTGAGATTGGCAGTGTCTTTCAGGTGACAGGAGTGGATGAATTCGATCGAATCGTCACATCAGAAAGTCAGCAAATTATCCTCTTGCAACAACCTGATTTTACAGTGAGTGCTACGAGTGAGAAGGCGACCGTACAACCGGGAGAACCCGTTCGATACACGTATACGATCACCAACACCTCGAAAATCACTTTGTTCTTATCTGACGCTATGCTTACATGGCCGAACGGTGCTTTGACAGAAGAAGAGCGAAACATGGCGAATAGACGATTCAGGGAGGAAGTCGAAGCGATTCCTACCTTCCTAGACGGGTTCGGTCCGGAAGAAGAAGTGACGTTCTCTTTTGAACTCCCGCTCCTCCCATCCTATGATGTGAGAGCCGGGGCTAAATTGATTCAACGTGCGACGTTCACCTTTCACGTAAATGAAGATGTAGGAGTCGCACGATCCGTCGACGTACCGGTGGGAGTGAAGCAAGCCGTCCCGTCAAAAGAAGAAGAACCGAAACAAGAGTCTAAGAAACAGCAGCAAGAAGTGAAGACAGAGGATGTATCCGTCGTGAAAATCGTCGTTCAGGAGAGTGGAGCGCCACCAGTCGAACACGTTGATGAGTCTGACACGTACGCGCAAGATTTACTACCGATGACAGGCGAAGCGGATGACGCGTGGCATGCCATGGTCGGTACACTACTTTTTGCCTCCGGACTTCTCTTGTTGATTCGTCGCAAACACCCGTCAACCAAACCATAAATCGAAATCCCTTCTTGTATATGCGAGAAGGGATTTGTTCTGATTCCGCTTCGATACTTTTTTCATGGAACGATTTTGTTATAATGGACAAAGTGAAATAGGAAACGATGTTCAAAGGAGCTACACATAGATGAAATGGAAACAACTCGTCGTCCCGACAATCGCCTCTGCGCTGTTGTTAAGTGGATGTTCAATGAAAATACCGATGGGTGAGGAAGAGGCGACACCGACCGGGGAAGAAACGGCAGCTGAAGGTGTTACGCAAGCGATTGAAGCGCGTGATTCATACTATCAGATGGTGATTCCATTCAAGGCGGCAGCAGCGAGAGGACTTGCCCAGCGTCAAGTCAGTTCGTCATTAGAGCTTGAAGAAGTCGAACTTGGCCTTATGCGCCATTCGACGGATGCGTTCGCCCCAGACAAATTCGCCTATCAAGAAGGCCAACTTCTGAACGCAGAAGACGTTTCGCGTTTGCTTGGACGAAAAGGTGGTAGTAAAGACGGACTAACGCCTTTAAACCCGGCGTATGCAGATGGGAAGGCTGAAGTCGAGGATGACAAATTTGTCGAGGCAAATAAAAAATCACCACTTTATCTGGCTTCAATCGTGGAACAGAATTACATGACGAAAAAGGACAGCGGTTATCAATTAGGCGGTGTGTCGTTCGCACTTATTTTAAATCGTGAGTACATCTTCCAGGCACCGAACTATGGACCGACATATACGGTCAAGCTCGATCAGAAGAAAGTGGTCACAGAAGGCGAACGGATGGCGAACGAACTCGTCAACCAGTTACGAAAACGGGAAGACTTTAAAGAAATAGACATCAACATTGCACTTTACATGAAGTCGACACAAGGCTCACCGACTCCGGGAAACTACATCAAATCCGCATACATCGGAACGAAAGATGAAGTCACATCAAGTGATTGGAAAGCCATCGATGAGAAATATTACTACTTCCCATCGGCTACAGCGACAAATGAGGTGCGTGAGGATGCTCAAAAGTTTACGCTCTTCAGTGACCGGATCGCCGATCTCTTCCCAGACTACAGTGGGATGATTGGGAAGGGTTTCTATCAGAATGGAGATTTATCACGACTTGAGGTCGATATCCCAATCCAATTCTATAGCCGTGCCGAACTCGTCGGATTCACGCAACACGTTGTCGGCTTACTTGAGAATCGATGGGAATACAGCCGAAACGTACCGGTCCGAATCAACGTGACCTCACTCGGTGGAGCCCATGAAGTAACGATTGTGTTTGAGGACGGTATGGATAGTCCTAAAGTATACTTCTAAGTGAGAGAGGTTCGTTTTTTGAAACGAATCTCTCTTTTTTTTCGTATGAAAAGTGAAAGGATAATCTTTGACCTTATTTGACCAATTGAGTAGAATAGAGTTAACAGAAACGGGAAAGGGATAGGTGAGGTGAATCCATATGGCTAAAAACTATTATGATGAGCTCGGTGTCTCAAAAGGAGCGTCGGAGCAAGAGATTAAGCGTGCATATCGGAAGTTGGCGAAACAATACCATCCGGACGTCAATAAAGATTCTGGCGCACAAGATCGGTTCAAGTCGATTCAAGAAGCGTTTGACGTGTTGAGCGACCCGGAGAAAAAGGCAAATTATGATCGATATGGGAGTCCGGATGGGCCTTCGTTTGGACAAGGATTCGGCGGTGGCGGAGAAACTTACGGGGAAGGATCGGCCCAGTTCGAAGATTTATTCCGACAATTTGGCGGTGGGTCTCGAACGACTTCCCGCACATTCGGGTTTGAAGATATGTTCGGCAGTTTCTTTGACCAAGCAGTCGAGGAGGATCTAGATGAATCCGTTCGGATCAATATCCCGCTCAGCCAGCTTACAAAAGACTCGAAAATGAGTCTTCGTCTTCAGACAGGTACTGTGAACGTCAAGATTCCACAAGGTGCCTATGAAGGGCAGAAGTTACGGTTGAAAGGAAAAGGAAGTCGGGTAGGACAATCCGGTAACCGAGGAGACGTGTATGTCGAACTACATTTCACAGATGATGATACGTATCGTCGTGAAGGGGAGCATATCGTGACCGTGAAGCGGTTGCGGCCGCTCGAATTTTTAGACGGAGCGAGCGTCATTATTGCGACGCTCGACGGAGGGCGAGTGAAGCTGAAAGTGAAGCCGGGAAGTCGTCCGGGGCAACGGATGAGGATTCCGGGTCGCGGTGTTATGACCGGTTCGAAGGTACGGTCGGATTTGTACGTGCAACTCGAGGTCGATCTGCCGCTTGATGATGCTTACCGTTCTGTTTATGAACAAATTGAACGTTGATGGATAAGGAGGAGTCGTGATGGACTTTAATCGATTTACAGACAAAGCACATGAATGTATAGTCAGTTCACAAGCGTTGGCGAAACAATATCATCATAGTGAAATCAATGAATGGCACGTGTTGGCGTCCATGATTTCACAGACGGATGGGATTGCGCCATTATTGTTTCAAAAAATGGAAATCAATGTGTCTGAGATTGAAGGAGAAGTCGCGCTATCTTTGAAAAATGCGCCAAAACTTCAAAATCCAACGACACCGATGATTTCGGCTTCCTTATTAAATGTCTTGACGACGGCCGAACGGGAAGCGACCGGAATGAATGATGAGTACGTATCGGTCGAACATATTCTTCTTGGTATTTTATTGAACAACAGTCAAGCGCAGGCGATGCTCGAGCGACAAGGCATCACGGAAGAACATCTTCGTGAGGCGCTCGTCGCCGTGCGTGGGAACCGTCGTATCACATCGAAGTCGCCCGAAGCGACGTACGATGTGTTGACGAAATATGGACGCGACCTCATTCAGGAAGTGAAGACAGGAAAAATTGACCCGGTCATCGGACGTGATAGCGAGATTCGTCGTGTCATCCGGATTTTGAGTCGGAAGACGAAAAACAATCCAGTTCTCATCGGGGAACCGGGTGTCGGGAAGACGGCAATCGTCGAAGGACTCGCCCAACGAATCGTTCGAGGCGACGTACCGGAAAGTTTGAAAGATAAGACGATTTTCAGTCTCGATATGAGTTCACTTGTCGCCGGTGCGAAATACCGTGGCGAGTTTGAGGAACGTCTTCAAGCTGTCTTATCCGAAGTGAAGGAAGCAGAAGGTACGATTATTCTCTTCATTGATGAACTGCATACGATTGTCGGTGCAGGAAAGTCGGAAGGTTCGATGGATGCCGGTAACATGTTAAAACCGATGCTCGCTCGAGGTGAACTTCATTGTATCGGTGCGACGACACTAGACGAGTATCGCCAATATATCGAAAAGGACCCGGCGCTCGAGCGTCGCTTCCAACAAGTACTTGTTGCTGAACCGGACGTCGAGGATACGGTCTCCATCTTGCGCGGATTAAAAGAACGCTTTGAGATTCACCACGGTGTACGCATCCACGACAACGCGCTCGTCGCGGCAGCGGTTCTGTCAAACCGTTATATCACCGACCGCTTCATGCCGGACAAGGCCATCGATCTCGTCGACGAGTCATGTGCGATGATTCGGACAGAAATGGAATCGATGCCGGCGGAGCTTGACGAGTTGGTTCGTCGTGTCATGCAACTTGAAATTGAAGAGGCTGCACTCAAAAAAGAGAGCGACGCAGCTTCGATGAAACGACTCGAAGCACTCCAACAAGAGTTAGCTTCGCTCCGGGAACAATCAGATTCGCTACGTCTCCGTTGGGAAAATGAGAAAGAATCGACACACCGCGTGCAACAAATCCGTGGAGACCTTGAGAAGGTACGTCTCGAGTTACAGGAAGCAGAGAGTCGCTATGACTTAAACCGGGCCTCCGAGTTGAAGTATGGACGCATCCCAGAACTCGAGCGAGAACTTGAGGAAGCGGAACAGTTGGCGGGATCCGTGACGCGCGAACTCGTGCGAGAAGAAGTGACGGAAGAAGAAATCGCCGAAGTCGTCTCGAAATGGACCGGTATTCCGGTGACGAAACTAACAGAAGGAGAGCGGGATAAGCTTCTCAATTTAGAAACGGTCTTGCACAAACGTGTCTTCGGTCAAGACGATGCGATTCGACTAGTCAGTGATGCAGTCATTCGTGCCCGTGCAGGAATCAAAGATCCAAACCGTCCAATCGGTTCATTTCTCTTCCTCGGACCGACGGGCGTCGGGAAGACCGAGCTCGGGAAGGCGCTCGCGGAAGCGATGTTCGATTCAGAAGACCATATCGTTCGACTCGACATGAGTGAATATATGGAAAAACACGCCGTGTCTCGTCTTGTCGGTGCCCCTCCTGGATACGTCGGCTATGAGGAAGGCGGTCAGTTGACAGAAGCGGTTCGTCGTAACCCTTACTCGGTGCTCTTACTCGATGAGGTTGAGAAGGCACATCCAGATGTCTTTAACATCTTGCTACAACTGCTCGATGACGGGCGATTGACAGATTCGCACGGTCGAATCGTTGACTTCAAAAACACGATTGTCATCATGACGTCAAATATCGGGGCAGATATTCTGCTCGAGGCAGCGAAAGATGGGGTCATTGACGAGGACGAGGAGCGTCAAGTGATCGAGAAGCTCCGCCGTCACTTCCGTCCAGAGTTCTTGAACCGGGTGGATGAAACGATTCTGTTCCATCCACTAACGAAAGATCAAATCGGTCAAATTGTCGAGAAGGCGGTCGGACGGATGAGTGAACGGCTTACAACACGCTCGATTCATATCGAGATCACAGATGCGGCGAAAACGTTTGTCGCTGACGAGGCGTATGAGCCTCAATTCGGTGCCCGTCCAATCAACCGTTATGTACAACGGACCATTGAAACGAAACTTGCCCGCAGCATCCTAGCAGGAGATGTCGAAGACGGTCAGAGGGTCGTCATCAATGTCGAAAACGGAATGTTGACGTTACGTCCCTCGACGGTGAAGGCATAAGGAAAAGAGGAGTCCAATTTGGATTCCTCTTTTTATGTGTGTCGGCGTTGTCGTTTCAAAATGAGATAGCTGGTGCCTAAAAAGATAAGATAGAGCACAGTCCCGAAGAATAAGTTGAAGACCCACGGCATCGTTCCCATAAAGATGGAGCGTGTCGCTTCCTGGAACCAGAGCAATAACCAAAAAAATAGTCCGAGACTTGAAACGAGTAGAACCATAAACCCTATGAATCCATCTTTCGTCCACTGTTTCACCAAAAATCCAAGAAGAAACGTCGTACCAAAAATCGCTACTAACCCGATATAGAACAATCCGTCAATCGGTAAAGACTGCACGTACACATTCCCCTTCTCGTCGTCAGATTTGTATAATCCAATCTTACACAAAGAGGGGATAAATGGAAATCATTATTGTGACACGAGCGGGCGCTCTGGTTGATAGATGCAGTATGGTTCTGCTTCTTTATAGTCGCCTGTGACCGCGTATGCTCGGGCCCGTGATCCCCCGCAAAGATAGCGATATTCACAATACCCGCATTTCCCATGATGGGTATCCGGGTCGCGTAACGCCTTGAACGTCGGATGGTGACGATAAATGTCCGCAAGAGGTGTCGTTCGGACGTTCCCGCAGGGGATTGGTAAAAATCCAGACGGCTGAACGTCTCCTGTGTGCGAGATGAAGACAAACCCGTTCCCGTCATTCGTTCCTTTAGGTGCTTTCGCTAAATCATCATGAGGATGTCCGATTGGAGGAAGTCCTTTTCTTTTTCGCCGCTGATTTTCTTGACGCGCCACCCGGCGATAGAACTGGGCTTCCGTCGTTGAGATGATAAACGGTGCCGTTTCTTGAAGTGAGAACGCCCACTTCAATACTTCCTCATGCCGCTCGGGTGAAATGGGTTGTAGCAACGAACCTCGTCCTGTCGGTACGAGGAAGAAAAGTGTCCAAACCGACACACCGAGTGACTCTACGAGTTTCGCCATTTCCGGTAATCGATCGACGTTGTATTCGGTCACCGTTGTATTGATTTGAAAGGACATCCCTTCTTCCCGAAAATAGGAAATCCCACGAATGGTACGGTCAAAACTGCCTCTCGTTCCTCTAAAATAGTCGTGAGTCTCTGCATCCGGTCCGTCGAGGGAGAACGCCCAACGAGACAGACCGGCCGCTTTTGCCCGTTTCACGGCATCATGAGTGACGCGAGGTGTGGCAGAAGGCGTCATCGAGACACGCATTCCGAGAGAAGAGGCATACTCGGTCAACTCGAACAAGTCTTCACGCATGAGCGGATCCCCTCCTGTGAAGACGAGAATCGGGTTGTTCATCGCCTGAATCTCTCGAATGAGCGCTTTGCCTTCTTCTGTGTCGAGCTCATTTTCATATCGGTGAAACTGTGCCTCGGCTCGGCAATGAACACAGGAGAGCGCACAGGCACGTGTCACTTCCCAAATCACGATGAATGGGTTTTCGTCATAGTCGGTGTGCTTCATACCATCACCGCCTGCTTGAGATGTAGTTTTTCGACCGCCCGTTTGGCGGAATCAACGCAGTCCGGTAATCCGACGCCGTGGAGGATGGCGCCGCAAGCTTCGACACCGTCCCACTTCGCTAGCGCTTCTTCGAACGCACGGACGTCCTGTTTATGTCCGACCTCATATTGCGGCATCGTTTGAATATGCCGTTCAACTTTCGTGAAGAGAGGTGTCCCGACTTTTTGAATACGGCGAAGTTCGTTCAAAGCAAATGATGCAATGGTGTCATCGTCTTCATGTAATAAAGAAGGTACATGTTCAGAACCGATATACATGCGGAGCAACGCTTTATTCTTAGGTGCCAAGTGCGGCCACTTCTTATGCATCCAGCTGCATGCGGTCAAAGCGCTCCCTTCTGACTTAGCGATGACATAGCCAGTTCCGTCTAAAGCATCAACCTCTGACTCGTCGAAGGCGGCGAGTACGGTCATCGAGGATGTCCGTTTTAATTCAGATAACCGTTCGGCTTCAGGAAAACCGAGCAACGGACCGAGTGCATGAGGAGATGTAGCGATGATGATGCCGTCAAATTGTTCGACCGTACCGTTAGACAATGTGACTTCATGGGGGCGGACGGACTGAACGACGGTATTTAATATGAGACGGTCAATCGAAGGGCGTAGTGCCTCGACGAGCGCACCAAGTCCTTGATCAATCGACAAAAATTTTCCGGTCTCGGCCGGTTTCACACCAGCCTGGACAGGAGGTGTGAGAGCTTTCATCCCGAGAATCAGACTGCGAGTTTTTTGTTCAATCGTGATAAACTGAGGAAAAGTAGACTCGATGCTCATATCTTCGAGTGTCCCGTTATAAATCCCGGACAGAAGCGGCTCAATCATCGTATCAACGACTTCTGAACCGAGTCTTGTTCGAAAGAAACGGTCGAGCGAGATATCCTCTTCTTTATATACACGTGGAATCACGAGATCGAATCCTGCGCGAAGCTTTCCTCTCCATGTAAAGAGATCTGTTTTGACCATTGGCCAAAATTTAGTTGGGATACCCATGACCGATCCGGCTGGCATCTGTCTCAGCTTTCCGCGCACATAAATATAGGAAGTACCGGTTTTGGAACGGACGAGCTGGTCCTCGAGACCAAGATCGGTGATGAGCGAAGTCAAGGTCGGTTTTCGTGCCATATAGCCATCCGGTCCGGTCTCTAATGTGAAGCCATCTTGATAAATGGTTTTAATTTTTCCACCGAGACGATCTTGCGCCTCGAACATTGTGACGTGGGCACCAGTTTCTTTGGCGTAATATGCCGCGGCGAGTCCGGTGATGCCGCCTCCGATAATTGCGATGTGATTCAATCGATTCACCCATTTCTGTAAAGTTGTTGTCGTATTAACGGTACCGAGAATGTTGACGGAGACATAGGATAAGTGTCACGGAGTTCTAGACAAATTTGTCACGAATTCGAAAGGGGACGATGAAATGGTTTCCTTTATAGTCATTTCGGCTTTTGTGGTGATAAGTGTGGCTGGCTTTATTGTGATGATGAATCGACATGGTGAAAAGCTGACGGGCGACGAGGAAGACCAACCGATGATTTGGGCGGACGAAGACTGGTATAAAGAAGATGGACCGCCTGATGGGTAATGTGATAAGATGACCCGGTTGAAATTTGATGGAACATGAGGTGATTAAATGAATGTACTCGAACAACAGTTGAACCACTTGATCGATGAATGTCGTCCGTACACGGCTCAAGGGAAAGTAGCTGACTACATCCCTGAACTGGCGCATGTGAAAAACGATTTACTAGGGGTGGCGATTTGTTTGCCGGACGGGACGTATATTCATGCGGGGGACGTTCATCACAAGTTTACGATTCAAAGTGTCTCGAAAGCATTGACACTCTGTTATGTTTTAATGGAATTTGGAGAAGACTATGTGTTTTCGAAAGTCGGGATGGAGCCGACGGGAGATGCATTTAATTCGATTGCCAAGCTCGAGGAGACAGTTCCGTCTAAACCGTTGAACCCAATGATTAATGCAGGGGCGCTAGCGGTGACGAGTATGATTTTAGGGGAAACGGCTGACCTGAAAATTTATCAGTTCCGTCAATTTTTAGGGAGGCTGTTAAATCGACCGGTAGAGGATATTACGTACGATGAAAAAGTCGCCCGCTCTGAATACGAGACGACCGATTTGAATCGTGCACTCCTTTATTTCATGCGCCACCATGGAATTGTAGATGGTGAGGTAGATGAGATTATTGATGTCTATACGAAACAATGTGCCATCGAGATTGACTGCTTTGACTTGGCACGAATCGGACGTGTCTTTGCGGGGAACGGAGAAGACCCGAATACGGGCGAAGAATTAATTCCACGTCGGGTCGTTCGAATTGTCAAAGCGATTATGACAACATGTGGCATGTATGATGCATCGGGCGAGTTCGCTGTTCGAGTCGGTCTTCCCGGTAAGAGCGGAGTCTCGGGTGCGATTTTAGCAGTCGGTAACCATGAACTGGATTTGAGTAATGTCGGGTTTGGAATCTTTGGTCCGGCGCTTGATTCGAAAGGGAATTCAATCGCAGGTATGAAACTGTTAGAACTATTGATTGAACGGTATACCTCGCGCTAAATCGATAAATGTTCCACTGACGTGTCTAACTCTTCTTGTAACGTTTCGATTTTTGCATCATACACAGACTGCAAATCTTCAGGTGGCTTGAAGGTCCGCCAACGCTTTAACAGTTGGTCATGGTCGTTCATCTCACCGAGCTCAGTTTGCATCCTCTTTAACGTGCGGACGGTATCCATGGAGGCATCTGTTTCATAGTTCAACAAATACTCATGTAAATAACGTTCACGCTTGACGGCTAAACGAACTTTATGGAGTGCTTCAACTTGTTCATTTCTGTCCGGTTGCTCATGATAAATATGGATTCGTTGGTTACGTTCTTCTTTCGCCTTTTCTAACATTGGAGAGGCGTTCATTTTTTTAAACGCACGAAGTAACGGCCCACCGATGAAACGGCGAATTTGTTGATCGAGCGAAGGCGTCATTTTTTCACTGACGCGTGTCGAGAGAATGGTTCGTTCGATGGCGCGTTGCTTCTCGACCACTTGAAGAAACAATGCATCGAGTTCATTCTGTGACTCAAAGTTTTCAATCAGTACATCGAGGTCTCGTACATGTCCGAGTACTTCCATCAACTGTTTGAGTTGCCGGAACGTCGCAGGTTTTGTCTCATAGATTTGCATGAATGTGATCAGCTTTCGTAAATGAACGCGGGCGCGATGAATGTCCTCCGAATTGGTGAAAGTGAGGGCCTCGGTCACGTAATGATTAAACGTATTCCACGTTTCTAACAGCTCAAATTTTAATTTTTCTGCATGCCGTTGATTCATGATATTATTTCCTTTCTGAAAAGAGATGAGGGTTGTCCATGTACCAAACACATTCATTAAACGAAAAAACAAAACTGTTCTTTACGATTTTCTTTCCAATTTTAGTCACGCAAGTGTCTTTTTATTTGATTAGCTTTTTTGATACCGTCATGTCTGGACGTGCCGGAGCGGTCGACTTGGCAGGTGTCGGTGTTGGTTCAAGTCTTTGGATGCCGGTCTACACCGGACTCAGTGGCATCCTATTGGCCGTGGCGCCAATCGTATCGCAAGCACTTGGTGCACGGGACCGACAACAGATTCAACGGACGCTGTTCCAAGGCATCTATCTAGCCGTCATACTAAGTGTCATCACGTTGACATTAGGCTCGTTCCTCGTGCCAATTGCAATCGAGGGAATGGGGCTCAGTACGGAAGGGAAGCGGATTGCAACCCAATACTTACTTGCTCTTGGTTTCGGTGTCTTGCCGATGTTTCTGTTCAACGTGCTTCGCACGCTCATGGATGCGCTCGGCAAGACGAGAGTTTCAATGATCCTCATACTATTAGGGTTACCCATTAATGTCGGATTAAATTACATCTTCATTTTCGGGAAACTTGGTGTTCCGGCATATGGCGGCGTCGGAGCGGGAATTGCCTCGAGCATCACCTACTGGTTGCTCTTTTTCATGGCCTTGTTCTTCGTGAGAAACGGGAAGCCGTTCCGAGAATACAAGTTTTTACGGACGACTGAGCGTATCGTCTGGCTCAGACAAAAAGAGTTATTGCAACTCGGGACACCAATCGGGCTAGCAATCTTCGCCGAGGTCAGCATCTTTGCAGCAGTCACGCTATTGCTCAGCTCATACGGTGACCAAATCGTCGCGGCACACCAAGCCGCCATTAACTTCGCTTCGTTCGTGTACATGCTCCCGTTGTCGGCATCGAGCGCGTTGACGATTGTCGTCGGATACGAACTCGGTGCGAAACGATTACAGGACGCCGTTCGATATGCGAAAATCGGAATTTCGCTTTGTCTAGGTGTCTCCATCTTCTCTGGTGCCTTGTTGTTTTGGCAAAACGAGCGGGTCGCAGCCATTTATACGAATGATCCGACGGTCGTGGACCTCGCTGCCCACTTCATGATTTTCGCCGTGTTCTTCCAGTTATCAGATGCAGTCGCGGCACCGATTCAAGGGATTTTACGAGGATTCAAGGACGTCAATATCACGCTGCTTCTCTCGCTCGTTGCCTATTGGGTCATCGGCTTACCTCTTGGTTATGTCTTGACGGAACATGCTGGGTTTGGTCCGGATGGGTATTGGATTGGCTTGATTGCCGGGCTCGCAGCCGGAGCGGTCTTATTATTTCTCCGACTCGTATGGATTGTTCGACGCTACGGGACGCTCGAATCGACGTAATGATGCAAAGGTTGTTCGCAATTGTGAACAATCTTTTATTTATTATAAATTGGTCTATACAACTATACTTTTATTAGTTATGATAACATGGAGGAAAACAAAAAGGAGTGGTGAACCGATGGCGACATTGATCAATGCTCGTATCGTGTCAGCGGAGCAAACATGGGAACGTGGATATATCAGATGGAATGGTCAAACGATTGATGAGGTTGGATCGATGGAACAGTTTGAACAACAGGATGAGCACGTGATTGATGTCGCGGGGGCGCTCGTGACACCAGGTTTGATCGATGTTCATATCCACGGGGGGTATGAAGTCGATACGATGGACGCGGATGAATCACGACTTCGTCGATTGAGTGAACACATGCTACAAGAAGGTGTCACTTCTTTTTTCGCGACGACAATCACACAATCAAAAGAGGCGATTGAGCATGCATTGACGGCAGTCCGAAACGTAATTGAAGCGCAGGATACGACACTCATCGGGATTCACTTGGAAGGTCCTTTCGTCAATGTGGAGATGGCTGGGGCACAACCGGCGGAATATATTATCGATCCGGATGCCGAGCAGTTTCGGAAGTGGCAAGAGCTTGCGGGTGGGCATATTCGCCTTGTCACGTATGCACCGGAACGGCCGGGTGCCCGTGCATTTGAAGCGGCACTTCGCGAATCAAGTACAATCGGTTCAGCCGGTCATACGAGCGCGACATTTGAAGAGAACAAACAGGCGGGCATCAAACACGGGACACACCTGTATAACCAAATGCGTGGATTGCATCACCGCGAACCAGGTACGGTCGGATATTGTCTATTAGAGAAAGGTGTCATCGCGGAAATTATTCCGGACGGCATTCACAGCCGTCCAGAGATGGTTGACTTTGCGTTCCGTTTAAAAGGACCAGATGAACTCGTCGTCATCACGGATGCGATGCGAGCGAAGGGACTTCCGGACGGACAGTATGAACTCGGCGGTCAACCGGTCAAAGTCGAGGATGGGGCTGCGCGACTTCAAGCCGGGAATCTTGCGGGCAGTGTGTTGACGATGGATGCTGCATTCCGGAATATCCAAGCATATACCGGGTGTACAGTGGAAGAGGCGGTCAAAATGACCGCGACGAATGCAGCCAAAGAATTCGGATTGACGACAAAAGGGGACATCAAATCGGGGTTTGATGCAGACCTAGTCGTATGGAATCGCGCGACACATGTTCAGATGACTTTTGTCAAAGGTAAGATCGTATATGAACGGGAGGAACAAGGATGAACGTACTAGTCGCAAAGACGGCGAACGATGCGGAACGAATCGCCTACACGCTAATTAAAGAACGGATTTCAGGGAAACATGACTTCGTACTCGGTCTCGCAACCGGTAGCACACCAGTCGGGATGTATCAGATGTTTAAGCAGGACGCGCTCGATTGTAGCCACGTGACGAGCGTCAATTTGGATGAATATATCGGACTATCACCCGAACATCCTCAAAGCTACAATCGCTTTATGAAAGATCGCCTCTTTGATGAAGTGCCATTCAAACAAAGTCATCTTCCAAAAGGTGATGCGTCGGACCCAGAAGCGGAGGCGGCGCGCTATGAAGGGCTCGTCCGAACGCTCGGTGTCGACTTACAACTTCTCGGGATTGGCGAGAATGGACACATCGCATTCAATGAACCGGGGACGGCACTCGATGCCAAGACACACGTGACCGAGCTCACGGAATCGACCCGTGAAGCCAATCGTCGCTTTTTTGACCGCCTTGAAGACGTACCGACTCATGCGATCACGATGGGACTCGACACGATTATGAATGCCCGTGAAATCGTCCTTGTGGCTATAGGTGAGCGGAAGGCGGAAGCGGTACAGCACATGATTGAAAGTGTTCCGACAGTCGACTGGCCGGCCACAATCCTTCAAGCGCATCCAGGTGTGACAGTCGTACTCGACGAAGCGGCGGCATCGCGCTGCGCAGATGCTCTTCAAGCCCGTGGACGAGAAGCAGCAACACGATTTTTCACCATTCGGGATTAACGAACCTGCGGAATCATCTCCGCGGGTTTTTCTGTGTTCAACTGTGGGAAAGTGTAAAGAAATGAATTTGTCATCAAAACGTTTTCGACAAATTTGACACTTTCCTCTATAATGAGTGAAGCTCATTATTTTGACTCGAAGGAGACCGCGATGAATTCTAGAACACATACTCGTAGACAGCGAAAAGGTCCGTCTGCGTTTTATAAGATATTTAGTGCCCTTGTGCTGATTGCGATTATTGCTGGATCTAGCATTTACGGTACAGCGTTTTATAAAGCTCACAATATGTTGTCCGGCACCCAAGTCACGCTAGAGGACGACCCGACAGTCGAACCGACTCGTTTTGACAAAGAAGATACGGAGTCGTTCTTGATTTTAGGGACAGACCTTTCGCCACAAAAGAAAGCACGTGGAGAATTCGGACGCTCGGACGTTATGATTGTTGTTATCTTGAACAAGAAAGAAAAACAGACGACGATGCTCAGCGTTCCGCGCGATTCGTATGTCAATATCGACTACACGGGCTACAACATCCCTTATGGAAAGACGGGACTTGACCAAGATAAGATTACACACGCTTATTACTTTGGTTCGATGGATGAAACGAATCCAAATAATGGGATGCGGATGGCGACGAATACGATTGAAGATTTGGTCGGCGTAGAAATCGATCATGTCGTTTCGTTAAACTTCCAAGGGTTTGTCGATTTCATTGATGCCGTAGGTGGCGTTGAAATTGATGTCCCGTTCTCTTCACAACAAAACAGCTATGATGCATCACGTGAAACGGTCCAAATCGAACAGGGACTTCAACAGCTTTCTGGCGAAGAGGCACTTGCCTATGTCCGAAACCGATATGACGATCCCCGTGGAGACATTGGACGTGGACAACGTCAAATGGAAGTAATCAATGCCGTGCTCGAACAATCACTCGGCACTTCACTCCTTAACAACTATGATAAGGTCCTGAAAGCCGTTGGGGACAATATGCAGACAACGCTTGGACCAAATGACTATATGCGTTTGATTGAAGATGTCGGGGCATTGCACGATACGGTACAATATCAACTGACAGGTGAAGGTGCCCGAGCAGATGACGGTCACTTCTACTATTTCTTGAATGAGCCGCTTCTTGAAGAAGTGCGTTATCGCGTGCAACAAGCGGATGCGGGTAACCGTGTCGAGCCGATGTCAGATACAGAACTTGAGTCTTACACGTTAGACCCGAACGGGGTAACGTACGAAGCTCAATAAAGTTTAACTTACGAAAAATGCAAAACGCGCTCAGAATTCATTTTCTGAGCGTTTTTTATGTGGCAATGTATTTCAGGTCAGACCGCTTTTTTGTGTGGGATTTCTCGAAAAATGATTTAGTCGATGATTTTCCCACTCAAAAATTTGGTATCACAGTAAGGACAGCGATATACATCCTCCACATCAGTGTCATGGTCAAATCGTAATGGGAGTCGTCTTTTACACTGTGGACATTTCCATAAAGTGAGGGATATGACGAGGAAGATTACAAATGAAGATGCTCCTAAAATCGCCAACCATGTCGAGCCTATAAGGATATTGATCAGACTAATTGGAATCGAGATAAATAAACAAAGTAATGCGATTTTTCGATATTTCATGATATCGATTACCTTATGCAATGTCCTCCCCCCCTTTAACATCTATATACGTAGAATAAGATTGTTTAGCTCCAATATGAGTCGAAAAGAGGGTAGAAAATCGTATTTCTGTTTCGTGCGTTATATGCGATCCATGGCGACGGTCAAAGAGTACGAGTCTCCACGGAAAAGGGAACGACTATATTCAAACATGCCGCCATCATCGAGATACGTTCGCTGGTCAATCAACAGTACCGGAGCGTTCGGAGAGATAGTGAGGAGCTTGGCTTCTTCAGGACCGGCGCTTCGAGCTTCGAGTGTCTGCGTGGCATTCTTCAGACGTAGTCCACGTTGTTCGGCGTACGCATAAATAGAGCCCGTGGCGTCATCTTGCGTCAAATCCGGCAATAAATGGACTGGGATATAGGCGGTCTCGAGCGCAAGCGGATTGTCATCTGCGAGTCGTAGCCGCTTCATTTCATAAACAGGTGTCTGATTTGGGATGCTCAGTTGCTGCGCGATGAGATCCGTTGCCGGAATGACCTCGTACGATAAGAGACGACTGAGCGGGCGCATGCCTCGATGTTTGATTTCTTCAGAAAAACTCGTCAGTCCGGATAATGTCATCGCAATCTTTTGACTCGCGACAAAGGTGCCCCGTCCTTTTTGACGGCTCAAATAACCGGCGTTGACGAGATTCATAATCGCTTGACGAATTGTCATTCGACTGACATGAAATTGCTCGGAAAATTCACGCTCTGAAGGCAGGGTGTCTCCTGGTTTTAACAATCCGTCATCAATTTGTTGCTTTAAGTACGCTTCAATTTGATAATAAATAGGTAACGGAGATTGTTTATCAATTTCTAACATATCATTTCGCTCCTGACTGAGAAGGTGTATGTTTCATTATAGACGAAATTAAACTAGTTGTCTGAACAGATTTTTTAAAGAGAAAAGGTGGAGGGGAAGATGAATCAACACACATTGGAAACAGTCGTAACTGCGGTCAAAATGGATCAATCAGGTTATTGGCATACACTTGAGAACAGTCCGTTTTATGCAGAAGGCGGTGGACAGCCAGCCGATCGGGGATGGATTGGATCACATGAAGTATTAGATATACAACTCATTGAAGACGAGGTTCGGCACCTCTTGCACGAGTCCTTACCGATTGGTACAACGGTAGAGGCTCGAATCGATGAAGATGTGAGACGTGATCATTCGATTCAACATACTGCTCAACATCTTTTAACGGCAATCTTAGAGGACCGTCACGGCATTCGCACGCTCAGCTTTGGAATCGGGTCAGCCGACTCGTCCATTGAGATTGAAACGACAACGATGGACTGGCCACAAATTAACGCACTTGAGCATGAGTTGCAACAACTGGTCTACGAGAACCGTCCGATTCATGTGTATGAGATACCGGAGGAAGAAGTGGATCGAACGCGTTTACGGAAGGCGACCGATCGCATGGGGATGATTCGCATCGTAGAAATCGAAGGGATTGACTACAATGCATGCGGCGGCACCCACGTGGGGACAACCGGACAACTCGGTACGATTCACGTGACGGCGATGAAGAAAGTCAGAGGGAATATTCGCTTGACGTATGTGGCCGGTGACCGGGCACTCAAGGCGACCCAACAAGCGCGAGAAGCGTTACGTTCGATTCACCATACATTCTCGACAACGAATGAATCCGTGGCAGAGCGTGTGATTGAAGAACATACGATTCGTCTAGAACGTGAAAAAGAGATTAAGACGCTAGAAGAACGGATTGCGAAAGCGAAAGTAGAGGCAGTGTTGAAAGAAGATAACTATGTAGCGTTACATGTGGGGCGGACCGAAGCTGAAACGTTGACGACCGCCATCGTCGAACGGATTGCCGCGACGGGACGAATTGCGGTTGGAGCCAACTATGGCACGCAGAAATTGTTTGTCATGCATGATGGGACGCATGATATCGCCGTCGGTAAATTCTTGAAAACCGCCCTTCAAGAGATGCAGATTGGTCGTGGCGGCGGAAACCATAAGCAGGCACAAGCACGATTCACATCCGTGTCTGAGCTGGAGCGAGGGATGGAAGAAATCGTGAAACGATTGCAGGAAGGGGTGCTTTCATGTTGACGATTCAAAGTGGGCAAGAAGCTGATTTGATTCAACAGGCGAGACAAGTGAGAGAAGTTGTATTCATTCAGGAACAAGGAATTGATGCGAGTTTAGAATATGACGACTTAGACGATGTGTGTACACATGTGGTCGGTCTCCTTGACTCGGAGCCTGTGACAACGGCACGCCTTCGTCCCATCGATTCGAACATCGGAAAAGTAGAACGGGTGGCGACGATCGAGTCGGCACGGGGACATGGATATGGGAAAGATGTTATGAACGAAGTCGAACGTGTGGCAAAACATCGAGGGTTGGGTGAATTACGATTAGGCGCACAACTGACGGCGCTTCCGTTTTATGAAAAACTCGGGTACGAGGCATTCGGAGACGAGTTTTTGGATGCGGATATTCCGCATCGTATGATGAAGAAAACGTGGTAACTCTTTTTTTGAAATATCCCATTTTTCTAAAAAAAGGTTGGCAAGAAGATTTCGTTTTGTTATAACTAATACTAACAACTGACAGATAGAGGTTGCGAATGACATGAGTAAGCTTGGTTGAAACGGACGCATTCCGGACCGGGCCGAAAGGGGAAATTCGCCGAAGTCGACGTTCACGTGCGTGTGAACGAAGGCTGGGGTAGTCGTGAACAACGCCTACACTGCCATGGTCAACTACCATGGAGCGCTATCTACGGAACGATTCTTTAATCGTTTTTCAACTGCGCGTACAAGCGGCAGACCGTAGGGAGAGTGCTTCCTACCGGTCTGCCGCTTTTTCTGTTGGTGCACATCTTGAAAGTGGGGAACTTGATGACAACCGTACTGAAATTTGGTGGTAGCTCTGTTGCCACAATCGAACAAATACAAGCCATTTCAGATTATTTACAGACACGTGTGGCGACCGGAGAGAAGTTGGTCGTCGTCGTGTCGGCGATGGGCAAGACGACGGACTCACTCCTGTCACTCGCCAAACAAATCACCGACCGTCCGATGATTCGAGAACTCGACCGTCTACTCGCCGTCGGTGAAGAACAGACAATCAGTTTACTCAGTATCGCCTTGAACTCGAGGGGCGTGCCGGCCATCTCTCTCACCGGGCAACAAGCCGGGATCGATACGATGGGTATTCATACGAAGAGCAAAATCAAAGCGATTCGAAAAGAAGTGTTGCACGAGAAGTTGCGTCAATACGATGTCTTGATCGTCGCTGGATTCCAAGGCGTGAATGAAGCGGGTGACGTCACGACGCTCGGACGCGGCGGTTCGGACACGACGGCAGTCGCACTCGCAGCCGTACTCAGTCAACGCTGTGAAATATATACGGACGTGGCTGGTGTATATACGACAGACCCACGGATTCACCCGGCGGCGAAACGTCTAGACACCGTTTCATACGACGAGATGATGGAGATGAGTGCACTCGGCTCCAAAGTGATGGAAATGCGAAGCGTCGAGCTCGCAAAAAAATATGATGTCAATATTTTTGTCGGAAAGACGCTGTCGAGCGAAGGAGGAACATGGATCATGGATACGACGCAAGCAATGGAACAGAAAGCGGTCACGAGTGTGAGTGTCGTTAAGAACGTACTCAGTGTCTCAATCAAACATATCCCCCATACAGCAGCCGGGGTCGCGGACATCTTTGAACGATTGTCAGAACGTCATGTCAATATCGATATGATTTCGCAGACAGCGTTTGACGGGGAAGTGTTCCTATCATTCACATGTCCGCTAGATGAGGAAGCGTTTTTAGAAGAGGCACTCGCAGAGTTGACGGCGACCTTGTCGCAAATCAAAATCGATCGTCACACGGAACATGCAAAAATTTCTGTCGTCGGAATCGGTATGCGAGACGCGACAGGCGTCGCATCAGAGCTCTTTGCGACATTCCGCGAGATGGGGATTCCATTCTATCAAGTCACGACATCTGAAATCAGTATTTCCTATACGATTCAAGATCAAGACGTTGAAGCGGCAGTCGCAGCCATTGCGGCCCGATTCAACTTATAAGGGGGTAGCACGATGTATAATGTAGCGGTCGTCGGTGCAACAGGTGCCGTCGGACAAAAAATGATTGACGTCTTAACAGAATATGAATTTCCAATCAGCGAACTGAGACTCTATGCTTCAGCCCGTTCAGCAGGGAAAACGGTCGAAGTGAACGGGCAACCGGTCGTGATTCGCGAATTGACCGATGCGATTTATGCAGATCCGAACGATATCGCACTCTTCTCTGCTGGTGGGAGCATCAGTGAGCAATATGCCCCGCGATTGAGTGAGCAAGGGGTCATCGTCATCGACAACTCAAGCGCATTTCGAATGCAAGAAGGAATTCCACTCATCGTACCGGAAGTGAATCGGGTCGAACTCAGTCCGGAGAAGACGCTCATTGCAAATCCGAATTGTTCAACGATTCAATCGGTCGTCGCGCTCGCGCCTCTATCGGAAGTATACGGACTGACACGGGTTGCGTACACATCCTATCAAGCGGTATCGGGATCGGGTCAAAAAGGAATCGATGACCTCGAACGCGGTGCGCGTGGAGAGGCGCCGACGAATTATCCGTATCCGATTTATGATAACGTCTTGCCGCACATCGATGTGTTCTTAGAGAATGGTTACACGAAAGAAGAACAAAAAATGATTGAGGAGACGCGCAAAATTTTGAACGCGCCGAACCTCGGTGTGACGGCCACTTGTGTCCGGGTGCCGGTACGAAATAGTCACGCGGTCTCGATCACGGTGTCGCTCAAGCGGGATGCGACAGTCGCAGAAGTAAAAGCCGTCCTCGCCGATGCGCCTGGTGTCGTGTTAATGGACAATCCATCCGAACTGGCCTATCCGACACCACTTGATGCGAATGGGACGGATGAGGTGTATGTCGGACGAATTCGCCGAGACGACTCGCAGTCGAATACCTTCCATCTGTGGTGCGTCGCGGATAACGTTCGAAAAGGGGCGGCGGCGAATGCCGTTCAAATCGCACAATGTATGATTGGTCAAACAGCGACGAAATAAGGAGGAGATGACATGTTCACAGGAGTGGCAACAGCGCTCGCGACCCCATTTCAAGAAAATGGGCAGTTGAATCTAGAGGCATGGGTAGCATTGATTGAAGAGCAAATTCAGGAAGGTGTGAGTGGTCTTGTCATCGGCGGGACGACCGGCGAAGGGATGACGCTCACAGACGCAGAGTTTGAGACGTTGCTCGTTCGAGCGGTCGAGGTCGCGAACGGTCGAGCGTTGATTATCGCAGGGACCGGGTCAAACAATACAGCTGTCAGTATCGAAAAAACAAAACGGGCAGCAGAACTTGGAGCGGAGATGGCGATGGTCGTCACACCGTACTACAACAAGTCGACACAGGCCGGGCTGATTGCACATTTCACCGCGATCGCGGATGCGTCACCCATTCCGCTCATGCTCTATAACGTTCCGTCACGGACTGGCGTCGCGTTGGCGCCTGAAACGGTCGGAGAACTCGCAGAACATCCACGCATCACGGCCTTAAAAGAAGCGAGCGGGGATATCTCGGTCATGGCGCAGATGATGGCTCACATTCCAGAAGGATTCACCGTTTACTGTGGAAATGACGATCAAATTTTGCCATATATGGCTTGGGGCGCACAAGGGGTCGTTTCGGTTTTATCAAACGTTTACCCAGGTGCGACGGTCGCACTAGCTGAAACTCTCTTGGCAGGTGATCTAGAGGCGGCCCGCGCATGGCAACTTCGCTTGCTCCCTGTCATCGATGAGCTGTTCGCAGAAGTGAATCCGATTCCGGTGAAGGCGGCTCTTCAAGCGAGAGGGTTCGCATTTGGTGCTCCACGCCTACCGCTCGTCCCGATGAGCGCGACGGCTGAAGCGAAGTTGCTGTCAGCAATGGAGCAATTCAATGAGGTGAGACAATGAATGTTCTCATCCACGGATTTGGTGCGATGGGGCGGATTGTCGAAGAGGTCGCTCATGCGCAAGGTGTAAACGTCTCGGCAATCGTCTCACCGGGAAGGGAAGAGCATCTGGCATCATTAGACGAGGTAGACGCCCCGGTCGATGTCGTGATCGATTTTTCGAATCCGGCACTTCTCCCTGACTTACTCGCGTTCGGACGGTCACGCAATATTCCACTCGTCATCGCGACGACCGGCTTCACACCGGAAGAATTGGCCGACATCGAGACGGCTTCACAAGACATCCCAATCTTTCAGTCGTATAACACGTCTTACGGGATTGCACTCTTGAAACAGTTACTCGACCAACTCGTCCCTCTTACGCTCGGTTATGACATCGAAGTGATCGAGGCACACCACCGGAAAAAAGTCGATGCCCCAAGCGGTACGGCAGAATTATTGGCCCGTGCCATCGAAGCGAAGCGTGAGGTGACACCGATTTACGAGCGAACGTCACGGCGTGAAGCGCGTGGAACTGAGGAGTTGGGCATGCATTCCATCCGTGGTGGCACGATTTTCGGTGAGCATGCTGTGCTCTTCGCCGGAGATGATGAAATGATTGAATTGAAACATACCGCGTTATCCAAACGCGTCTTTGCAAACGGAGCCCTTGCCGCTGCGGCAACGATCATCGATCGCCCGGCAGGACTATATAATCTATCGAACTTATACGAGGAGGCTACTCATGTTACTCACAAACGCTTATGAAATCGCACAATATATTAAAGATGCTAAAAAGGAAACACCAGTAAAGCTTTACGTCAACGGTCAATTGGCGGGGCTTGAAATCGAGGAAGCAAAAGCATTTGGAACAGATGAATCGAAACTGTTCTTGACGACGGCAGAACGCGCGGCCACGTTCTTAGAAGCCAATGCGTCGGTCATCACGGATTCACATCTCGAATACGACCGTCGCAACAGTGCCGTACCGATGCTCGATACGACACAGCTCAATGCACGAATCGAACCAGGTTCGTTCATCCGAGACCACGTCCAAATCGGGAACAACGCGGTCGTCATGATGGGAGCTGTCGTCAATATTGGAGCTGTCATTGGAGATGGTTCGATGGTCGACATGAATGCTGTCATCGGGGCACGCGGAACGCTCGGGAAAAACGTTCACCTTGGCGCTGGTGCCGTGGTCGCTGGTGTCCTTGAGCCACCTTCAAAAGATCCGGTCATCATCGAAGATGGCGTCATGATCGGAGCGAACGCGGTCATCTTGGAAGGGGTTCGTGTTGGTGAAAATGCGGTTGTCGCGGCAGGCAGTGTCGTCACACAAGACGTCCCTCCAGGTGTCGTCGTTGCGGGAACACCGGCACGAATCATCAAACAGAAAGATGAAAAAACTTCTGAAAAAACGCAACTTGTTGATGACTTACGCTCTCTCTAACGTATAATAGACAGAAAATATAAACAACGAGGAATGGGAGAGTTTTATTATGGAACAGTATGGACAATGGATGTGGAAAGACGGGGCTTGGATTGAGCCGACTGACGCAAACACGAGTATCATGACACACGCGATTCACTACGGAAGTGGGTTCTTTGAAGGGATTCGTGCCTACCATACGGAGGAAGGCCCCGCCATCTTCCGATTGCGTGAGCACTTGGAGCGACTCGTTCGCTCGTGTGCATACTACCACGTCACACTACCGTATACGGTGGATGAGCTCGAACAAGCGACGATGGAATTGATTGAACGAAACGGATTTGAAGCATGTTACATCCGTCCGTTCGTCTTCCTTGGAACACCATGGCAAGCACTTATGCCGACGACGGAGACGAAGGTACATGTTGCCATCTCGTGTTGGCCGCTCGGTGAATATTTCAGCAAGACAGTCGGGATTCGGGCAAAAGTGGCCTCGTATCGCCGTGTGTCTTCTACAATGATGCCGATGCAAGCGAAGGCGGCATCAAACTATATGAACTCACAACTATTAAAAGGAGAGGCGCTTCGTGATGGATTTGATGAAGCGATCGCCCTCGATATGAATGGGAACGTCAGTGAGGCGAGTGTCGCGAACATCTTCCTCGTCAAAGGGAAGACGATCACGACACCATCACTCGACTGTTCTGTATTAGATGGCATCACACGCCAAACGGTCATGCAACTTGCGCGAGAAGCAGGTTATGAAGTCGTGGAGCGCCATATCGGACGCGACGAGCTGTACGTGGTCGATGAAATCTTCTTGACAGGAACAGCGGCCGAGGTGACGAGCGTCATCGAAGTCGACCATATCTCGATCGGTAGCGGCGTCCAGACGGTCGCGACAGAAATGTTGTCACGCTATCGTGAGGCCGTGACAGGACAACTTCCAGAACACCGCGACTGGATTACGTTCGTTAAATCAGCAGTGAAAGAGTAAAGGGGTTTTACAGTATGGGAGTCACAATTGACTTGAGTGCGATTCGCAAAAACAAACGTCGGATTGAAACGCTAGGACGCCCTGTGTTTGCGGTCGTGAAAAACAATGCCTATAACCTAGGAATGGAGCCAGTTGTGACGACTTTGTACGATGAAGGGGTCCGTCATTTCATGGTGACCACGCTCGAAGAAGCGATTGAAGTACGAACGCATGCGGAAAAGGCTCGTGTCCTCGTCATGAACCCGGTATATACGTGGCAACACGTGCATGCCCATGACTTTGATGTTGCTATCGGGTCGTATGAATGGCTCGTCTCACAGCGGGAGCATCTCGATGGTGTTCGCCTACATCTAAAACTAGATGTCGGCATGAATCGATTCGGTGCCAAAACATTTGAAGAAGCGCTACAAATCGTCGCCTTCTGTCAGGATGAAGGGTTAAACCTCGTTGGGTTATGTACACATTTCCCGCTTGCGGATGCAGACAATGCGGAAGTCGAGCATAGCGTTCAAGTCGAACGTTTTGCCGACTGGTCGACACGTTTGATGGAACGTCATACGTTTGAATTGATTCATGCGGCAAACAGTGCGGCCACGCTTCAAGATGATTCACGTCTGCATCATTGCACTCATGTGCGTGTCGGGATCTTCTTATACGGCTATTCTTCGGTCGAGCCGGTCGAATGGTTAGTTCCTGCTTTTCACTGGGAGACGGAAGTGGTCGCGGTCCATGACATTGAAGCGGGGGCTCATGTCGGATATGGGACGGGATACACGGCCGAAACGAAGGAACGAATCGCCGTTCTTCCGGTCGGATACGGGGATGGGTTGATGCGGGCGAGACGTCATTTACCCGTTCACATTGACGGGAAAGCTTATCCGTTCGTAAGTAACATTTTTATGAGCCATAGCTTCATCAAAGTCGGCGAGGATGTGCACATCGGCGACCAGGTCACGTTGTACGGTATAGAAACAAAAATCGATGATGTGACACGTATTGGCTACGCCAACAACTCAGAACAGCTCTGTGCCCGTTCGTGGCGCATTCCACATCGCTTTGAAGGAGGAATTGTATGTACACCACCAATCAATCAGAATGTTTGATCGAAGGTGTGTCCGTCCGTGAACTTCAAGCGACGTACGGGACACCTTTATACATCATGAGTGAAGGAGAACTAGAGCGTCGCCTCGGGATTGTTCAGGATACGTTTTTAGACAAGTATCCGAACACGTATGCGTTATACGCGTCAAAAGCGTTATCGATTGCGGCCGTGTATGAAAAAGTAATGGCGGCAGGAATGAGCATCGACGTCGTCTCAAGGGGTGAGATGTACGTGGCACTGCATGCCGGTGTACCGGCGGAGCGCATTCACGTCCACGGGTCGAACAAGACGATTCTTGACATCACATACGCGCTCGAACAAGGGATTACACAATTTACCATCGACAATATGCGTGAAATTAGCCTCTTGTCAGGACTTGCGGCTGAATATAATCGCGAAGTCGATGTGCTTCTCCGCATCGTGCCTCAAGTCGTTGGAGGTGCCCATGCGGCGATTCAAACGGGTGGGGTTGATACAAAATTTGGTTTCCCGACGCATGACGACACGTATTTGGACGCTGTTCGTGCGACGTTAGAAGCCGAGCATTTACAGTTGAAGGGAATCCATTGTCACGTCGGCTCTCAAATTCAAGATCCGACTCTCTTTACCAACACGGTGAAGACGATGGTCCGGTTCATGGATAACATTCGTCAGGAAACCGGGTATACGACGGACGTCTTGAACATCGGTGGTGGATTCGGCGTCGCTTACTTGGATGAAGACGAATATCTCGATTTTGCCCGGACGATGGAGCAAGTCATGGAGACATTGGTTGAAGAAGTGAGCGCTCGCGAGCTCCCACTTCCGAAAGTCGGAATTGAGCCAGGGCGTTGGCTCGTCGCCAATGCAGGTGCCACGCTTTATGAAGTGGGGACCGTCAAAGAAGTGAGCGGTGTTCGTACATTTGTGTCCGTCGATGGCGGGATGACGGATAATATCCGTCCGGCATTGTATGACGCGGAGTACGAAGTCGTGGCAGCGACTCGGATGAATGAAGAGAAGACGCTCGAGGCAAAAATTGTCGGAGCGTGTTGCGAGTCGGGAGATATCATCTCGAACCGCTCTTTGATTCCTCCTGTCACACCGGGTGATCTGCTACTCGTCAAAGCAACGGGAGCGTATAACTTCTCGATGGCGAGCAACTATAACCAAATGCTTCGTCCTGCCGTTGTGTTCGTCAAGGATGGGCATCATCGCCTCGTCGTACGTCGCCAAACGTTTGAAGACTTGGTGGCATGCGAGGTCATTGGACAATCGATTTAAGGCTACAGAGCAATCTGTAGTCTTTTTTGATTTTGAAATGAGAACGTTTTTCAATTATGATAGAGAAGAGAAAAAAAAAGGGGAAGTGACGGTCATGACAAGGACAGTAGCACAAAAGTTAATTGAAGAAAGACGTACGGTCCGTATGTTCAGAGAAGAACCCATTGATACGAAAGTGCTCTATGAAGTGTTGCAATCGGCACATCATGCACCATTTCACAATAAAGTCGAACCATGGAACGTGTATGTGTTCAATGGGGACGGGAAGCAAGTGTTACTCGATGCGCTCGAACCAGCCTTCTCGGAGGCGTCAGAGGGACAACGTGAAAAGGTGACCGGACGGATCTTGAATGCGGCAACCTGTATATATGTGACGGCAAAACATTTTGAGACGGACAAAGGAAATCGTGATGCGTTGCTCGCGACGGCGACGTTTATTCAAAATATCCAACTCTTGTTTAGTGAACGTGAAATCGGGATGGTGTGGCGGACAGGTGGACTATTTGACGATGCACGGTTGAAAGAGATGATTGGAGCGGAAGGGGAAACCTTTATCGGTTTACTTCAAATCGGTAAATATGATGTCGAGGATATCCCTTCACCAAAAGCGCGACAACCGATTGACTCACATCTCATCATGTTCGAATAAAAAAGCGAGCGAGGGGATGGCCCTTCGCTCGCTTGATCTATATATTGGTCATTTATCGCTTCAATTTAGTTGCGAGCCAATCTTGAATCACAGGTGTTGGAATCATCCAGTCGTTCCTCCGTTTTTAGAATCTTCTTCTCTACTATTATCCAAATGCATACGTTCCCAAACCTCACGATGCGTACCGTGAAGAGTGTCATCGAAAGAATCATCGATATGAAGGCCATAACTCGGATCGATGGATGAGGCGTACAGGTCTAGCATGAGTTGATCATGGTTCGGATACATAGAGTGGGCTCCTTTCAATACGTCAGCTTGGCTACAACTTCAGTATACAAAGGAACTATGTAGAAAATTCGAGAGAAACGTTAACATTTTATGAATCTTGTAAACGCTTTCATGAATTAGGTGTCTCACATAGTGGGATACACGACTGTTTATATTGTTCAGCGCGTTTCGCATACTTCTTTACCGTTCTTTCCATAATAAAACGGTCTTCATCGTTCAACGGACGGACGACTTTTGCGGGAACACCCATCACCATCACCCCTTCAGGAATTTGCATGTTCGGCGTGACGAGCGCACCGGCTGCAACGAACGATCCTTTTCCGACCTTCGCTCCGTCGAGTACGGTGGCATGCATACCGATTAGGCAATTTTCTTCGATCTCACAACCGTGAATCATCGCCATATGACCGATTGAGACACGGTCATGGATGATAGTCGGTGAACCTTCATATTGATGGATCATCGAACCATCCTGGATGTTGACGTAAGAACCGATTTGAATAGGCCCTTCGTCTCCTCGAATGACGGTATTGAACCAGACTCCCGAGTGAGCCCCAATCGTCACGTCACCAATCACATGTGCTCCCGGTGCAACATAAGCCGTCGGATCGACTTGAGGTATCAGTTTTTCTAATTTATATTGCATCTTTGTAACCCCTTTCAGATAAATATGTTATCATTGTCGCACAACTTGAAAAAGAAATTGCAACGAAAAGAATATTCTTGGTAAGATAGTTAAAATACGTGGAATAAGGAGAACGAGAGATGGAGAAACAACATTTGATTGACATCGCCGCAAAGAAAAAGAAAGCGGCCGTCGTCTTTAAAGACGTCGCTGTGATTGACGTGTACAGTCGTGAAACGATTCGTACAGACGTCGCCATCGATGCAGGGTATATCGTAGCAATTGGGGACGGATATGAGGGGGAAGTCGAATACCACGACCCGGCATGGACACTCGCACCATCCTTTATCGACTCACACGTCCATATCGAGTCATCGATGGTCCCGCCACATGAGTTTGCAAAAGCCGTCTTGCCACTAGGCGTCACGACAGTGATTGCCGACCCGCACGAAATTGCGAACGTGAACGGAGCGCTCGGAATTGAATATATGTTAGCAGATGCAAAAGGTCTTCCACTCGATGTTCGGATGATGCTCCCGAGCTGTGTACCGGCGACACCGTTTGAACATGCGGGTGCAAAACTGTATGCTGAAGACTTGGCTCCATTTTTAGGGGACCCAGGGGTGCATGGCTTAGGTGAAGTCATGGACTATCCATCGGTTGAAGCGGGAAGTGAAGACATGCTTCAAAAGATTGCGCAGACGGAGCAAGCGGGTAAAGTGGTCGACGGACATGCTTCGGGTCTAAATCCTGACCAATTGAACGTCTATCGCTCTGCTGGAATCATGACAGACCATGAATGTACAACTGCTGAAGAGGCGATGGAACGGGTACGGCGCGGCTTTTACGTTCAGATTCGTGAGGGCTCAGTTGCTCGAAACGTGGAAAAGGTCAGTCTAGCCGTGACAGAAAGCAACGCCCATCGCTTCCTTTTCTGTACGGACGATAAGCACTTAGATGACTTGGTCGCGGAAGGTGGGATCGACTACAACATCCGTACCGCCATCAAGCAAGGCGTCAAGCCGGAAACGGCTTATGCGATCGCAAGTCTGCATGCTGCAGAGGCCTATGGATTGAAAGAGGTCGGGGCGATCGCACCTGGTAAGAAAGCAAACTTCGTTATCTTGTCAGACGTCGAATCGGTAAAAATTGAACAAGTCTATGTCAACGGTACGCTCGTCGCCGAACAAGGGAATGCAACATTTGATGCTGAAGGGATAGAAGTACCGAAACCCATGAAAGGTGAACTTGCGTTACCTGAGCTGACAGTCGATTCATTCCGACTCGAGCCAAGTGAGGAAGCGGTCGATGTCATTCAAGTGCTGCCGAACAGCTTATTGACGAAACGACAGCGCCTTTCATTCCAACCGGATTCTTCAGGAGCGGATTTATCACAAGATATCGCAACGCTCGCTGTGATCGAACGCCATCACGGAACAGGGCACATGGCGCTTGCTCCGGTCACGGGATTCGGGTTAAAACGAGGAGCGCTTGCGGCTACTGTAGCCCATGACAGTCATAACTTGGTCATTGCTGGAGTCAGCCCGGAAGATATGTTGCTCGCAGCTCAAACGCTTGAAAAAGTAGGTGGTGGAGTCGTGGCTGTATCGGAAGGGAAAGTGCTCGCCGTGCTTCCACTTGAAATCGGAGGCCTCATGACGAAACGTCCATACCGAGAAGTGGCGGACATTTTGGAACAGTTGAATGATGCACTCGATATTGTTGGGGCACACCGCCATTTCAATCCGTATTTGACAATGTCATTCCTCGCTTTACCGGTCATACCTGATTTGAAATTGACCGATATGGGGTTGTTCGACGTGACCACTTTCTCATTTATCAAGTCTTGACTCGGTCTAACGTATGATTTTTGTTAAGAACGGTCGATAACGATTGAATGCCTGACAGTAAGTTGGTATAGTTACGTCAAGTTTCATCGGGTCAACATTGAAAGGGGGGATATTACAGATGGAACAAGTTGCCTATAATCGGTCGTATGATGAACATGAGGAATTGATCAATTCTGTATATCGTGCTTTCAAGGACCGATGTGAAGAATTACCGGAAGAAACGCAAACGAAACGTCGTTTGCGACGACTGATTTTTTCTACGATCAAGGAACAGACGAAGTCTCATCCTGACCGGTTCGTGTTGTATCACTTCTTCAACGATTTCTTTAAAGCAGTAGAGTCAAATGACCAAGAAGCGCTTGCGGTCTTGAAACGAATCATTCGTGATGAAAAAAACTATTGATATGTGACATCAACCTGTGATAATTTAGACGTAACTTTAAATGAATATTCGTGCTATCGATGAGGTAGAGGTGCGATGCTGATGAGTAAGTAGTCGGAGGATGACAACGATGAGGACTACAAAAAGGCAGGATCGCCGAAGTGCAACACCATGTCTGTGTGGTTGTGCTGGGCTGACGGGAAATACCCGTCGGACTGCCATACATATTATACGTATGGAGCGCTCCAAGTCGGCTAAGAAAGACGGAACATCCAGCGAGGGTGTCGGCTTTGTTGCCGATGCCCTCGCTTTGCGTTTTTTTAAGCATAGGGGGGCCTCATCCTAATCAAAAAGGAGGAATTTAGAATGGTAGATTATTCAACTTCGGTACTCTCGCTCGTACCGGCATTACTTGCAATTATTATGGCGATTACAACAAGAAAGGTCATCCCGTCGCTCGGTGCCGGGATTATCGCAGGGATATTACTACTGCACAATTTTAATCTGCTCGATTCGATTCAATACTTGTGGTCGAACATCATTGCTCTATTTTGGTCGGACGGAGCAATCAATGAATGGAACGTCTTGTTGATTGCGTTCTTGCTCCTTCTCGGTATTTTATCGTCGATTATTCAGACATCAGGTGGGGCACGTGCATTCGGTGAATGGGCTGCGGCGAACGTCAAGACAGCGCGCGGTGCACGTCTCGTGTCGTTCGGACTTGGTATTTTGATCTTTATCGATGACTACTTCAACAGCTTAGCGGTTGGTAACATCAGTCGTCCACTTACGGATCGAAAAAACATCTCACGTGCAAAACTGGCCTATACGATTGACTCAACGGCAGCACCTGTCTGTGTCATCAGTCCACTTTCGAGTTGGGGCGCATATATCATCGCCATCATCGCGGGGATTTTAACGAAATACTCGATTGACAGCTACTCATCTTTTTCAGCGTTCATTCAAATCATTCCAATGAACTTCTATGCAATCTTTGCACTTTTGTTGACAGCTTATGTAGCATTTACTGGACTTGCAATCGGACCGATGCGCACGCATGAACTTCGTGCCCTCCAAGGCGAATTGTACGATTCCGCAAAAGGGAAACCAATGGGAATGAGTGAAGACTTACATGAGCACGAAGGTGGAAAAGTACGTGATTTGATCGTTCCGATTATCACGCTCATCATTGCGACGGTATCAGCCATGCTGTACACAGGAGGCCAAGCACTCGCGGCAGACGGGCAAGACTTTTCGTTGATTGGCGCATTCGAATCGACAGACGTGACACGTTCGCTCGTAGCCGGTGTCGTCATTAGTTTAATTGTCGCACTTCTTCTTCTCGTCGGACGTAAAATTCCTGGACGTGACTATGGGAAGGCGGTACGAGAAGGTGTTCGCGCGATGTGGCCAGCTGTCCTTATTCTGTTATTCGCTTGGACAATCATTGCGGTCATCAGTGATATGCAGACAGGTGAATATTTGGCAAGTTTCGTGACGGATACGATTGCCGCTTCTTACTTGCCGCTCCTTCTCTTCTTGATTGCCGGTCTCATGGCGTTCTCTACAGGGACGAGCTGGGGAACGTTTGGTTTGATGCTTCCGATTGGAGCTGACTTGATCATGGCGGTTGAGCCAGAACTTCTCCTTGCGTCCCTTGCTGCTGTGTTGGCCGGTGCGGTGTTCGGCGACCACTGCTCACCAATCTCCGATACAACGATTCTCAGCTCAACAGGCGCTGGATCACACCATATTGATCACGTGTTGACGCAATTGCCATATGCAATTCTCGCAGCGACTGTGTCCGCAATCGGATACTTAGTGCTCGGGATTTCAGGGTCAATCTGGATTGGTTTCTTCGCTGCACTGATTTCGTTCATCGTATTGGTTGGAATCGCACAAGTGATTTCAAAACGCGGGAAAGTACCTGCTGAACTTCGCGCAAAGCGTGAAGCATAATAGCTTGAAAATGACTTCCATCTCACCGATGGAAGTCATTTTTTGTGTTACCTTCAACATGCGAATAAGACTGTCGAGCAGTGTACGAACCAAAAAACAACTGTGATGATGTAAAGAGATGGGTGTCGAAGTGAGGTCAGATGGAAAGAGAACCATGGTATTTCGAGTAACCGGAATGGGGGATGTCAAAAAACAATACAATGTTCTTATCATCGACTCCAAAAAATATTTAATACAGAAAAACCTCCCTAATCCACGTAGGAATCAGAGAGGTTACACTCATTATTTGACGTCAAGCCATTTGAAACTTGCATCGGCACCGAACGGGTGGCGGTACATGTTTTCGATGTTTGAGCGTTCTAAGTATGCCTCACCTTTTTGATAAATCGGAGCGATGGCATAGTCTTCTTCGAGAAGGATGCGTTCAGCTTCTTGCATTGATTCCCAACGCTTCATCTGATCAGCTTCTTTTTTCGCTGATTGAACCAACTGATCATACTCGTCGTTTGAGTACTCCATACGGTTAAATGGACCATCTGTGACCCACATGTCGAGGTATGTCATCGGATCCTGATAATCAGGGCCCCAACCAGCGGCAGAGACATCATATTCGCCTTTTCCTTCGAGATCAAGGAAGTTTTTAAACGGTTGTTGTTTAATATTGAGTGTCAAACCAGGCAAGTTTTTCTCGAGCTCACCTTTGATGAATTCGTTGACTTTCTTGAACGCTTCCTCATCACGTGAGAGGAATTCGAGTTCAATCGTTTCGACTCCAAGTTCCTGTAATCCTTTCTCCCAAGCTGCTTTTGCTTCATCCACGTTATAGCTGAGGAGATCTGGATGTTTCTCCCGGAAGTCAGCACCGTCTTCTGTGAACGTGAAGTCTTTCGCCACGATAAAGTTCGCTGGTTCTGAACCGTCCGTTAAGATAACATCCGTCACACTCTGCTTGTCGAACCCTTTCGCAAGTGCTTCACGAATGTTGACGTTTTGAAGATACTCATTTTTTTGATTGAAGCGAAGGAAGTTGATTCGAGCATCAGCACGTGTCTTGAATTCGTCGCTATCCTCAAATTGAGGAACGAACTCAGATGAAAGGAGCGTGTAGTCCGCTTCGCCTGACTCGAACAAGTTGACACCTGTTGACACGTCTTTTACGACCTTGACGTTGATGGTATCCATCTTCACATTTTCTGCATCCCAATACTCTGGGTTTTTCTTATAGACCCAACCGGCATTGTCTTGCCACTCACTCAAGACGTAAGGACCGTTATAAAGCGTTTGGTCGACTGTCATCGCGAATTTTTCGCCCTGCTCTTCGACGAACTCTTGTTTTTGCGGCATATACGTAGGGAAGCCGGTCAATCCTAAGAAATACGGAGCTGGCGCTTCCAATTGCACCTCAAGCGTCTTCTCGTCGACTGCTTTCGCACCGAGGTCGTCAAGTGATGCTTCGCCTGCAAGAATTTTGTTCGCATTTTTTAAGTCTTGAAGAATATATGCATACTCGGCACCTGTTTCAGGGTTGAGTGCACGCTTCCAAGAGTAGACAAAATCCTCAGCTGTAATGGGAGAACCGTCTGACCAGTTAGCGTCACGTAGTTTGAACGTGTATGTAAGACCATCCTCTGATACTTCCACATCTTCAGCAATCCCTGGTGTCGGTTGGTTGTTCTCATCTAGACGATACAATCCTTCGAACACGTTGTTTGTCACGATGATCGATGTCGAGTCTGTTGTGAGTGTCGGATCGAGCTGCGGCAAGTCCGTCGCCGATACCATTGTGATTTCTTTTTTCGAATCGCTCGAAGATGAACCTTCTGAACTTGATGAGTCATCTCCTGTGCTACAAGCAGCCGTCGCCAATAATGCGACCCCCGATAACGCTAACCATTTTTTGTTACGCATTATACAACCTCCCGAAAATTCTGATAATTTAGAATATGTTGTAATTAAACTACATATGAGATAAATATGCAATGGAATTTTGCAAATTATTCGAAAATATAAACTTATTTAGAATGTCTATCCTTCAATCCTTTCAGGAAGTACAATAAACAAAACTCCGAATGATTATACAGTATATATGTATAGTTATTCGAAGGTTTAGAGTGATAGTGGAGGCGTTAACTTGAAACAAAATTCAGCCGGAATCGGCTTTTTCGGTCTCGCGGCAATGGTCGTCGGGACAATGATTGGAGGGGGTGCCTTCAATCTCCCTGGTGCTATGGCACAAGGGGCCGGGGTAGGTCCTGTTTTAATTGGATGGGGAATTACGGGTGTAGGCATGATTATGCTTGCATTTGTGTTTCAGTTTTTAGCGAACACGCGGCCGGAGCTAGAAGGTGGAATTTACGCCTATGCCCGTGAAGGTTTCGGGAAGTTTGTCGGATTCAACAGCGGATGGGGGTACTGGATGTCGGCTTGGATTGGGACGGTAGCCAATATCACATTGATTTTCAGTACATTGGCTTATTTTTTTCCTATATTCTCAGCAGAACACCGACTGTTCCGATTGTTCATGAGTGTCGTCCTGATTTGGGGTTTGTTTTGGCTCATCTCACGTGGGATGCGTGAGGCAGCTCTTCTCAATATCGTCACAACGATTGCGAAACTCGTGCCGATTTTCTTGTTTATCGTATTTATTCTGTTCGCGTTTCAGGTTACTACGTTCCAAGTCGACTTTTGGGGAGAAACAGGGTTTGTTTGGGCGGAGGTGTTTCCACAAGTGAAGTCGACGATGCTCGTCACACTCTGGGCATTTGTCGGTATCGAGGGAGCGGTCGTGTTGTCATCGCGCGCACGTCACAAAAAAGATGTCGGTCGTGCGACGGTGATCGGTTTGATTGGAACGTTGTTGATTTATATGATGATTTCAATCTTCTCCTTTGGCGTCATGACACAAGAGCAACTTGCGGCATTACCAGAGCCTTCAATGGCATACGTGTTAGAGGCCGTTGTCGGACCGTTTGGCGCTACGCTAATCAACATCGGACTACTCGTTTCGTTGACAGGTGCGTTACTCGGGTGGACGATTTTGGCGACTGAAATTTCTTATGTCGCGAGCAGAGATCGTGTTTTTCCGAAAGTGTTTAATCGATTGAATAAAAATGATACACCGGTGAACGCATTGTTCATCACCCAAGTATTCACCCAAGTGGTCACAGTCATCGCGTTGTTCTCGGAACAGACGTACCTCGTCTTGTCGAGTATCGCCGGTATCGCGGCGCTTGTCCCCTATTTATTTTCAGCACTTTTTGGGTGGATCGAGGCGAAGCGGACGACATCATTGCGGATGATGATGATTTCCGGTATCGCTTCGTTGTATGCGGCTTGGTTACTCTATGCATCAGGTTTGGAATATGTCTTGATTGCGATGATTCTTTATGCGCCTGGCATCTTCGTTTTTCTTTTAGCAGAGCGGGAACAAGGACGACCGTTCTTGACTCGTACGCAGTCGATGATTGCCCTTATTATTTTATTGTGTGCGACATACGGTGTTTACGGAATTTGGACAGCCTCGATTGCCCTATAAAAAAACTCACCGACGCGTTATGCGTTCGGTGAGTTTTTTGATGACCGGAGTAATTGTTCGATTGCACTTGGAGAAGCAGGTCTGGCGTATAGGTAGCCCTGGAAAGAATCACAATCCGTCGACTTTAAGTGCGCCAACATCTCTTTATCTTCGACCCCTTCCGCGACGACATGGAGATTTAAGCTTTTCCCGAGATGAACAATGACGTCGAGGAGATGAGATTTGGACGTCATCCAATCATCAAGAAAGACTTTATCGATTTTGAGTTCATCTACCGGGAAAGATTTCAAGTATTGTAAAGAAGAGAAACCGGTGCCGAAATCATCAATCGACAGTCGATAGTTCAAACGCTTGATTTGCTCCATACGTTCGATGATTTCATCAGTTTGTTGCATGACTAGACTTTCTGTAATTTCTAAGATGACATCTGCCGGGTCGAGTTGGAATTGTTGCTTGATATTTCGAAGCGTATTCAAGAAACTTTCGCTTCGGAACTGGTTTGGCGAAATATTAATCGCCATCGAGAGTGATTGATTGAACTCATCTTTCCACTCCTTCAATTGTTTCGTCGCCTCTAAGATGACCCAGTTGTTGATTGGGACGATGAGTGCCATCTCTTCAGCAAGTGGGATGAACTCAGAAGGTGGGATTTGTCCTAGTTCATCATGATGCCAACGAAGGAGTGCTTCGAACCCAATGAGTCGATCTGTGGCTAATTCGTATTTTGGCTGATATTCGAGATAAAAATGCTTTTCGTCAAGTGCCCGATACATCGCCTTTTCAATATGGATTTGTCGCGAGAAGGCGGCATCCATATCCTTTGTCACAAATTGAATCGTACCGACCCCGATTTGTTTTCCTTTGAAAAGGGCACTCTCAGCACGTGTATACAGTTCCTCGAGCGAACTTGTCGAAGATGGATAAAATACACATCCGACTGAAATCGATACCATGATGGAGTGATGGTAAATACGAAACGGTCGTTGCAGTTCGTGTTGCAGATGCCGTAATACTTGGAACACTTCTTCTTTCGACTCCTCGAAGAACATGACACCGAACAGTCCACCTGTTGGATGGAACAATAAAGCAGACTCTGGAATGAGGTGCAGTGCGCGCTCTTTGATTTGGATGAGGAGTTCATTTCCGACACGAGACCCGAATGACTCGTTAATGATTTTGAAACGGTCGATATCGAACAAAGCGATGTGAAGCAGGCCTTCACGCTCATCGGTTTGTTGAAGAATCGAGTCATATCGACGTAAGAAGCCTTTTTTATTATAGAGTCCGGTCAATTCATTTTGATAGGCGAGAAACTCGACTTCTTTTTCAAGACGTTTTTTCTCAGAGACATCAAAACCAAAAGCTGTGTACTGAATCACATCTTTCTTCTCACTGATGATTGGTACGACGGTCAAATTGAGCCAACACGGTTCTTGTTCATGTTCCTTACAGGAAATAGCAAGTTCTCCGTTCCATATTTGATTTGTGGCCAAAGATGTTAAGACATCACGTGAAATCCCATTTCGGTCACTTGAATCATGAATGAGCTCGAACCAGCTATGGCCGATGAGTTGTTGTTCCGTCACATCGAGCAGACGACATAACAAAGGGTTCGCGTCGACGATTTCACCTTTCGCGTTCGTCGCCAAGTAATGGGTGGACTGCTTAATCATTTCTTGAAAGTGATGAAGTAAATTGAATTGTTCGGTGCTGATGAGTGGTCCGAATCCTTTCGGAAGAAAGGCCAAGAAATAGCCGTAAATCTCTTCGAGTGAAAAGGACTGTAAGTATGCGGTCGCATAGATGACCGATCCATCTTTATGTTGAAATGGTGTCATCGCCGTCGTCGAGAACGGATATTGAAGGAGGAGCGGTGTCCATGTTTCCAGCGCATGGTCAAGTTGCTGGACGACCGGCAGTGGCTGATGGAGGACTTCTTCACGTTCCCACCCGAATAACACTTCGGCATGCTCGTTCCATAATAGAACCGTACCATCTTGAGAAATATAACAACAAGGCACAGAAAAAGCATCGATGAATTGATCAACCGATAAATCACGCAATGAAGACACATCATTTCCCCCAATCTGTCATGCTAAATGCATATTCTAATGTCAGTGTACCTGATTTTGCCAATTCAAGGAATGCTTAAGTTCGTCATTGTCAAAAGAAAGAGGGGCATCATATACTGAAGGAGTAAGATAGTTTTGAATAAGGGGGAAGCAATATGACAAAGACACATGATGTGATTGAGATGACAGAAAAGTTCGGGGCACACAACTATCATCCACTACCGATTGTTATTTCGGAGGCGAAAGGGATTTGGGTAACCGATCCTGAGGGGAATCGCTACATGGATATGTTAAGTGCATACTCTGCCGTTAACCAAGGTCACTGCCATCCGAAGATCATTCAAGCGCTCAAGGATCAAGCAGATAAGATCACGTTGACGTCACGTGCCTTTTATAACGATCAACTGGGACGTTTTTATGACAAAGTGGTAGCGCTTACAAATAAGCAAATGGTATTACCGATGAATACGGGAGCAGAAGCGGTCGAAACAGCCGTGAAGACGGCTCGGCGCTGGGCATACGATGTGAAGGGAATCCCGGGACAAGCTGAAATCATCGTCTGTACAGGAAACTTCCACGGACGGACGATGGCTGCTGTTTCGATGTCGACAGAAGCAGAGTATCAGCGTGGGTTCGGACCGTTACTACCGGGATTCAAAGTCGTACCATACGGTGATATCGAGGCGTTCGAGGCAGCAATCACAGAGAATACGGCGGCGTTTATCGTAGAACCGATTCAAGGTGAAGCCGGAATCATCATTCCGCCGAAAGGGTATTTGAAGCGTGCATCAGAGCTGTGTAAACAACATAACGTTCTCTTCGTCGCAGATGAGATTCAGTCGGGGCTCGGACGTTCCGGGAAATGGTTTGCCATCGAGTGGGAAGGTGTAACACCGGATATGTATATTCTCGGAAAAGCTCTTGGAGGAGGCGTCTTTCCAATCTCGTGTGTGGCGGCTGACAAAGAAGTCCTTTCAGTATTCAATCCAGGCTCACACGGCTCCACATTTGGTGGAAACCCCCTCGCGTCAGCTGTCTCTGTCGCAGCTCTTGAAGTATTGGAAGAAGAAAAACTCCCAGAGCGTTCGTTGGAGTTGGGAACGTATTTCATGGATCGTTTAAAGTCGATCGACAATCCGATGATTCGCGACGTTCGCGGACGCGGACTATTCATCGGCATTGAATTGACAGAGTCAGCTCGTCCTTACTGCGAGGCACTGAAAGAACGTGGTCTTCTCTGTAAAGAAACGCATGAAACAGTGATTCGGTTGGCACCACCTCTCGTCATCACAAAAGAAGAATTGGATCAAGCATTTGAAGCAATCGAAGCCGTACTTGCTCCGGCAGCTATTTCGTAAAAAGCGACAGCTTGGTATAATAGTTTGAGATGAATCGACACCTGCAGCGCAGGTGTCTTTTTCGTGGAGGAGGAATCAGATGCTGTACATATACGTTGGGTTAGCAGGTGCAGTTGGAGCTTTGGCACGGTACGGACTTGGATTATTAGTCGATTCATTCGAAACGAGCCCGTTTCCCGTCGCGACACTGTTCATCAATTTAATTGGAAGCTTTCTATTGGGATGGCTGACGCATCGATTTCTTCAAGCGGGAAAACATTCTCCTCAAATCGTCACGATTGTCGGAACCGGAATGATCGGGTCATTTACAACGTTTTCCACGTTTAGTGTAGAGACGATTCAATTAGTTGAAAATGATCATGCACTTCTCGCTGTTGCATACGTGTTCCTAAGCATCACACTCGGTTTATGGAGTTCTTGGTTTGGCTATCGCATCGGAACAAAAACGTCGACAAGAGGTGAAGTCTTATGACTATTCTCTGGATTGCAAGTGGCGCTTTCATCGGTGCGATTCTCCGCTCCACAATCGGTCAGGTCATGAAAAAGTGGACTGATTCAACTTTTCCGTGGGCGACGTTGTTCGTCAATGTAACAGGTTCGTTTGGTCTCGGATACTTGTACGCGCATACCGCTCAACAATCGCTCATCCTCTTTTTAGGTATCGGATTTTTTGGTTCGTTTACGACTTTCTCGACTTTAAAACTGGAATTGATGCGGTTTGTAACGAGAGATTGGATTCGATTCGGACTCTATTTACTCACGACTTATTTGTTTGGATTAGTAGCGGCATATATCGGATGGTCAATATAAAACAACGCCCCTTCCATTTCGAAGGGGCGTTGTTTTATTCTGCGAGTTGAAGCTTCTCTGTACATGAAGCACAAGTCGTTTCGTATGACTCGCACTGTTCGTCCATATGGTTCCCGCATTCCTGGCATGTCTTATCCGGTAATTTTTGATAAAACTCGACAGATGATTCGAGTCGGCTCGCCCATTCATTCATATGAAAATGCCTCCTTCGGTAAATTGTCTGACAGTTTTGGTTGTTGTTACGATTGTATTATAACAGAAGTGTATAAGTCAACTATAATATATAACAGATATGTTGCCGAATTTTTGCTACACTATACACATCAAAAGACGAGGTGAAAAAAATGAAAGTGCCACAGTGTGAAACGATTGGAATTCAATCAGAGGACGTTCCTACGCTACAATCCGCCTTGGCGCAATTAGACGCGCCACGAGTCAGTCGATTGTTTAAAGCGTTCGCCGATCCGACCCGTCTAAAAGTGCTATATGTGTTGACGCTCGAACACGAACTTTGTGTATGCGATGTGGCGGCCGTTATCGGTCATTCAAACGCGACCGCATCTCACCATTTACGGACGTTACTGGAACAAGGATTGGTGAAGTATCGTAAAGAAGGGAAAGTCGTTTATTATTCATTAGATGATGAGCACGTGCGACAGCTTGTTGAAATTGCATTGGCACATAGTGAAGAACAAAAAAACGTTTAAATTCGATGACCGATCCCATATGTACAGGGTCGGTCATTTTGCCTATTGTCATTGAATTCGATTCACGATACGATATATTCAAATGAACGTTTGAATGTTAGGGGGAGAATGATGGGAAAACGAGACGTGTTACCCGTGTCTGGAATCACCTGCACAAATTGTGCAGCCAAAATCGAGCGAGATGTCACGAAGCATGAAGAAGTGGCATCTTGCCAAATTGACTTCGCGACAAGTCGAATGGTGATTGAATGGATAGATCCTTCAGAGCGTGACGTGATGCTCCAGTCGATCGAGCAGACGATGGAGCGGATTGAACCGGGGGCTAAATTTGTAAGAGCAGAGGACGATCAAACTGAAAAACGTGATGTTACGCTCTGGCGCTTCCTCGCAGCTACTTTTATCTTTTCACTTGCTCTTTGGACCGATTCGATTCCGGGGTATATTGTGGCCTATGGATTGGCCGGATATGATGTGGTATACGGTGCATTTCGAAATATATGGCATCGAGAGTGGTTTGACGAAAAATTCCTCATGACGATTGCGACGATTGGGGCATTTGCGATTGCTGAATATCCAGAAGCTGTTGCCGTCATGTTGTTTTATCAACTTGGAGAATATGTGCAAGGACGGGCGGTGCGGGCATCTCGAAAATCGATTCAGTCTTTATTGAACATGAGACCGACCCTTGCTCGTGTGTTAGAAAACGAGGAAGAGGTTGAACGATTGCCAGAGGACGTTTCAGTTGGATCGTATCTTGTCATCCGTGCGGGTGAATTGGTACCGATGGATGGCATCGTTGTAACAGGTGCGAGCTCGATGGATACAGCCTCTCTAACTGGAGAATCTGTACCACGCCAAGTGGATGCAGGAGAAGAAGTATTGGCCGGGATGGTCAATATAGAGGGGCGTCTCATTGTTCAAACGACCAAATTAGCAGCAGAATCAAGTCTTCAAAAGATGATTGCGCTTGTGGAAGAGGCCAATGGGAAGAAAGCGAAAACAGAACAGATGATCACGCGACTGGCGAAAGTATACACACCGTTCGTGGTTGTTATGGCCGCGCTCGTGGCCTTTGTTCCTCCGTTTTTTGTGGGGAACTTGGAAGAATGGGTTTATCGTGCACTCATCTTCCTCGTGATTAGTTGTCCATGCGCACTCGTGATTTCAATTCCACTCGGCTATTTTGGTGGAATCGGAGCGGGTTCCAAACGAGGCATTCTCGTGAAAGGTGGCGAGTATTTAGATACGTTAACAGAAGTGGATACGGTAGTCTTCGATAAAACAGGGACGTTGACGACTGGACGATTTGAAGTAACAGACGTGGTGACGGCAGGCGGTGTCAGTGTGGAAGAACTGTTATATCTTGCTGCCCGTGTCGAAGTAGCGTCCAATCATCCGCTCGCGCAAGCCATCGTTCAGCGTGTCGGAGAGGTTCAAGCTTTCGAATCGATTCAAGAAGAACCTGGATATGGTCTCCATGCCTGTGATGGAGAGGATCACATTTATGTCGGAAGTGCACGGTACATGAAGAGATTAGGACGAGCTATTGATGATTCGTCCGTCAGTACGAGTGTGCATGTTATGAAGAATGATCGGTGGCTTGGACGAGTTGAATTGATGGATACGGTGAAAGAAGATGCGTTCGAGGCAATCCAAGCACTAAAAGAAGCAGGATATCGAACGGTTATGTTGTCAGGAGATCGCCGTGAGGTCGCAAAAAAAATCGGGGATCAACTTGGACTTGATGAAGTGCAAGGTGAATTGCTTCCACATGAGAAAGTTGAAGCGGTAGAGCGGATGACAGCTACCCGTAAAGTTGCATTTGTTGGAGACGGAATGAATGACGCGGCTGCCTTAGCTCGTGCAGATGTCGGTCTTGTCATGGGCGGTGTCGGAAGTGATACGGCGGTAACGGCGGCAGATGTCGTCTTGATGCATGACGCTCCAACCGATGTCGTTCAGGCTATTCAGTTAGGCAAACGGACAAAACGCGTTGTCTGGCAGAACATCTTCTTTGCCTTCGGAACAAAAGCACTTGTATTGCTTTTAGGATTGTTCGGCATCGCGACGATGTGGGAAGCAGTGTTCGCTGACGTTGGGGTAGCGCTTCTTGCCATCGCAAATGCGACAAGGTTACTTCGTATGACGAAATAAATCAAAGAAGTGTCTCAGGTATGATCACCTGGGACACTTCTTTTTTCATTCTATTGTCTCGTGCTGAGGTTTGATACGGAACAATAAGAAGCTGAGGATGGCAATTATAGCGATAAGCAAAAAAGTGATGGTGAAAAGTATTTGGGTCAAGAAAGATATCTGATTCTCTGCAGAAAGAAGTTCTTGATGAATATCTTTGTATTGCATTTGCTTTAACGAACGCAAATCTTCCAAGATAGTCTGTCGTTGCTCGGTCATTGTTTCTGCGACTGCTGTAGCTTTTGTTAGGTCGCCATCTTCATAGATGTCGAGTACACGATCAGCTTCTGTTTCCCAAATGGCATCCCTTTCAAGTAAATCGAGGACGGAACTCGGTGTATTGGGGTCAGCGACGACGGACTGTTTTAGCGTTTTGGCTTGACGGGACATGCTATAGTACATTTCTAAAAAGTGTCGGTCGTCATATGCAAGTAAACCACGGATGGCATTTGCCCGCTCGATGTTATAATACATGATGTCTTCAATCACTTCATACGAGTCGAGTTGTTCACCTTGTATGATTTCTAAACGGTCATTTGTTCCTTTTAATTGAAAAATAAAAATACCAATAATTGAGATGGATAAAATGCATAAGCTAACCCATAATAAAATCCACTTTCGTTGTGACATCGTGACACTCCTTTCTACTCAATCGTACATGATTTTATAAATGTCGACAGAAATTATTCTTTGAAAAAAGGAAAAGACGAGGAAACGTATAATCAATTAGTGTAGTGTCTTTTAATGAAAAATGAAAAAGGACAATCAGATGCATAAGGAGAGTCAATATGCCAGAGAACTCATCGTTACAAAAGCTGTACCAGGTGTTACAAGACAAGCGTCAGGATCTTACTTATGAGGTTCCAAGTCTATGGAATCGCATGCGTTTCCCTTCTGAACCAGTTCGCGACGGTGTCGAGCGTGTCAATCCGTATGATTTTTTGGTTGAAACGATTGAAAAAACGATTTTTCCGTATGCGATTGAAAGCCGGGATTACCAAACGTCCATTGCGCTTGCAGACGGACATTTGCAAACAGGAGGTGATTGGATCAAGCGAGCCTCTGTCTATTCGATGCAAGTTCGTACATCGACCACCTGGGATCATGATGGATCGGGCTATGTGGAGATGGAGAACTCGTTCGGAATGAAGGACACTGGCACTTTCGTCAAAACGCTTGCGTTGATTCCGCACCTCCTTTATATGGGAATCGATACATTGTTTCTCTTACCGATTTCTCAACATAGTCATAAGAATAAAAAAGGAGAATTTGGTTCTCCTTATGCCGTTCAAAATTTCTTTGCCATCGATGAAGAGTTGAAAGAAACGCTGACTGGAGATGCAATGACAGTCGAAGAAGAATTTGCGGCATTTGTGGAGGCTTGTCACATGGTAGGGATTCGCGTCGTCATCGATGTCATCCCTCGTACATGTGCCCGAGATAACCGTCTCATTCTTGAAAACCCAGAATGGTTTTATTGGATTCCATTGACGGAAGTCGATTATTATCATCCTCCTTATGTGCCCGGGATTGGGGAGAACGTAAAACCGGAATTTGCCTTTTTGCCGATGGTGTATAACTCGGAGGATGTATGGCAACACTTAAGACGATTCTCGATGGCACCGAATTTGATTGATGCTGAGAAATGGGGACGTGTCCGTGGCTTTTTGCTTGAGCACCCGGAAGAAAATGTGTTAGCAACGATTGAGCGAGAGTTCGGTTTGACAACAGCGCCTGCTTTCTCTGACTGTATTAATGATCCACAACCACCATGGTCGGACGTGACATATTTCCGTCTCTTCTTAGATCATCCACTTGCAGCAGCACCTTATGTCAATGAGGCGAATGTTGCTCCTTATATTTTGTTTGATTCAATCAAGTCGAATCAATTCCGAGGAAATGAGATTAACGAGCCCCTCTGGGAGATGCTCGCTGATATTATCCCGCATTATCAGCGTGAATTTGGCATTGATGGGGCGCGTATTGATATGGGGCACGCTCTTCCTGTCGACTTAGCGCAGCAGATTTTGTCAACACCACGTTCTATCGATTCAAACTTTAGTTTTATCGCCGAAGAGTTGATTGAGTCGGGTGCTTGGACTGCCAAGGATGCCGGTTATAACATGATTATCGGATATGGATTTTATAAAGAACCTAGGTTCCAAACGCACGAAACACATCAATTTCTATACGATTCACGCTTTTTACCGCTTCCAGTATTTGCGGCAGGTGAAACGGCGGATACTCGTCGTCTTGCTACGCGGGAAGGCGGACGACAAGCGAGTAGATTATTGTCGGTGTTAAATGGGTTTATGCCGAATGGGGTACCGATGACAAACTCAGGGTTAGAATTATATGAAACACAGCCGATGAACACCGGACTAGATTGTCGACCTGAAGAAGCGTACCAACTGTTCCCGACGGACCCTTATTTCGGCAAACTCGCCTTTTTTGATGCATATCAGTTCCATTGGGATCACCCAGAACGGGATGAGATGATTGAAGTCATGCACCAAGTTGCTGAAATTCGTCGACGGTGGTTAGACGTACTCGTGGATCCAAACCATTTTGAGCCACTCAATTTGGATGAGCCGTTCGCACCGTTTGTCGGGTTTGCCTGGCTACGTCCGGAGACGAATGATACATTGTTGGTTATAGCGAATACGAACATGAATAACTCATTGCAAGGAACTGTCGCTCTTGATGGAGTACGGCGCCGAAATTGGAACGCGAGTCGTTTTGCGGAGATGATTTATTCACCATACTCATGGCCATATGCTGAGTATGCGTTTGATGAACAATGGAACCTTTGGATTGACCTGAAGCCAGGTGAGGTCAAAGTGTATGAAATGAAATAAAAAAGCGCCTTGAACCGAATAAGGGTTCAAGGCGTTGTGTGTTTCATATAGTAAATGACAAACTCATCAAGTGGCATCGGTTTTGCATAGCGGTAACCTTGCATGGAATCACATCCGATTTTACGAAGAAAGGTTTCCTGATACTCGGTTTCGACGCCTTCGGCAACAAGCGCCATACCGAGTTGTCGTGCCATTGCGACGATTGTCGTCGTGACCATTTGATATTCGCGGTTCTCTTCGAGTTGCATCGTGAACTCACGAGGGATTTTCAGTTCATCGATTGGATATCGTACGAGATAAGCGAGTGAACTGTAACCTGTTCCGAAATCATCAATGGATAGTTTGATACCGAGCGCTTTTAACTCTAAAATCCGATTTAGCACACGATCCGAGTGGTGGGCGGCGACAGTTTCTGTCAATTCGAAATTGAGGCGTGACGGTTCAATCGGGAAACGTTCGAATAGCGTATTCAAGTAATCAATCAAATGTTCATCGAATAACTGTCGAACTGACAAGTTGACCGAGAGCTTCGGTAAATGGATATCGCCTTGTTCAAACACATGAATTAACTGGAACGTCTCATGAATCATCCACCGACCTAAATCGTGAATATGTCCTGTTTCTTCGGCAATCGGAATGAATTGACTTGGCGGAATGAATGTTCCGTTATGTTGCCAGCGCATGAGTGCTTCCGCTCCGATGACCGCTTTCGTCGAGGCATCGACTTGAGGTTGAAGGAAAAGAGAAATTTCTCCTTTTTCAAGTGCGGTATCGAGACCTTCCATTAACACTTTCCGTTCTTCTTTGTCTTCTCGTAACTCAGGTTCAAACATGACGGTTTCGTCACGTCCTTTATCCTTCGCACGATACATCGCGAGATCCGCGTTTGAGAGTAAGTGCTTCAATTTTTCCCCATGTTCAGGGAAACGTACGATTCCAATCGAAGCATGTACTTCAACGAGTGTTCCGGCCATGTAATAAGGGGGGCGGTAGACGAGTCGCCGTAAACGTTCCGTCAACATTTCGTGGTCACCGTGTTCTGCGACAACAATGAATTCATCACCTCCGAGGCGTCCGGCGTACTCATTTGGAAGAAGTGCGGTTCGTAACCGCTTCCCGATGTGTTGCAGAAGTTCGTCTCCCATGTGATGACCGAATTGGTCGTTGATTTCTTTAAAGCCATCTAAGTCAGAGAACATGAGCGTGAACGTGCGACCTTCCTCGATTAAACGCTCGATTTGTTCTTGTAGCGCGTAACGATTATGAAGACCCGTCAAACTATCGAACTTGGCTTGATACAGAATTTGCTCTTGCTGCTCGATCATTTGCGTAATATCTTTGGCGATGGCGTAAATCCCTTCTACTTCTCCATCGATAATCATCGGGACGTTGACGAGTTGCCAGACACGTGTCTCGCCTTCGTCGGTCATCACCCGCACATCAATCGTTCGTGGTCGACCATTCGTCAACTCTTGAAGAATGGCTACATATGGGGGCCGATCTTTCGATTCGATGATATCGAGGATGTTCGACCCGAGTAATTTATCTGTCGACAATCCTAAAATCGAGCTACCGGCCTCATTGACAGACAATACTTCTCCGTGTAAATCGAATAAAAAAATTGGTTCTGAGTGGTAGGCAAAGAGCGAACGGTATTGTTGCTCGCGAATCTCGAGCTCATGCGCTTTTGTAGACACGGCGACTTCTAAATCTGTATTGACCGTATGTAGACGATAACTGATCAGTGCGTTTTGTTTTGAGACGACAAATTGGCGAATCAGTAGTAAAAGCACGGCATTTGCAATCATCGAGTCTAGTACAGACGTTCCAAGAAGGCGATCGGATGAGAGTAAAAACATCATCACGACTACGCTGTATAATACATAATCTAAAATTGAATCATACGCGAGTGCATCTTCCGACAGATCATCGACCCAGTAACTGATGGAGATCATGAGTATGCTGCTTATTTGAACTAGGTGAACTAGCTCGTGTGTAATCCCTGAAAACAAAAATAGTGCGTTTGTAATTGAGGCGGTTGTGAAACCTAGAATTCCGACGAGTAAAAGAATCCGGAATTGTTGACCGGTTGAAACGACTCGATTCAAGTAAAGGAATCCGAGCATCATGTAAAGGCTGATGAGTAACATCTGTTCTTCAAAGCCACTCAGATGAGAAACGAGCGAGACATCTCGTGTGGAGTAGAACCAAATATGTAGTCCACCAATCACGAGAAAGCTAAACAAGGCAAATAAATCGAACGTTCGTAGTTTCAATGTCCGAATCTCAATCGATTGAGTGATGACGATCAAAGACATAATCAAATAAAAGAAATTCTGTAAAAACAATAACGATTGTGTATTTGCGCTAGGTGAATAGTGGTGCATCAGTAAGTAAAGCACAAAACATACATTTCCGGCACTAATCAGAACATGAATAAAGCGGCGCATCCCTCTATGCTTAAAAATAGCCACTCCACTAAATAGAATCGCTGCTCCTAGGATGACGAGATAATAGATAAGTAACGTGATGTGTAGCAGGTCATGCGGGGTTAAAAATAATAATAAAAGTCCGGTAGAAAAAGTTCCGATGAGAACCGCCGGAACGTATTGGCGCAACGAATAAAATGACAACTCATGCACCTCCTCCTGTTTTGAAATAGGGCTCTTATCTATTATCGGAATAGATGATTGAAAATTACACAAAAAATCGACAACAAAAATAGATTGTTGTCGATTTTTATGAATTTAGAGCGTATATGAATGTTCTTTGAAGTTTCCAACGATCGAATCGATTTCGGACACTGTTACAAACGCCTCAGAATCAATTTCAGAAACGATTTGACGTAGTCGTGGAATTTCATTGTTTTGGACGACGACATACAACATTTTTTTAGAGTCGTTTGAATATCCGCCTGTTGCATCCATAATTGTGACCCCGCGTTTTAAGTTCTGCTTGATGACCAAATTGATTTCTTCTGCTTTTTGGCAAATGATAAAACATTGTTTCTGTGCGGAGAAGAACTTGTGAATCGTGAGCAACGTTCGTGATCTTACAAAACTTAGTACAAGAGCATACATAACGGCTTTTATATCAAAGACAATAAACACGAGAATGTAAACAATCAGGTCTTGTGTCAAAAAGATTTTAGGTAAAGATAAATTTCGATTATTCATATAGATGACTTTCCCTAAAATATCAAGGCCACCCGTGGAAGCTCCTGCAAAGAGGAGAAGTGCGAGTCCGAGACCTGAGACAATTCCGCTGAACACCGAAGCGACGAGTGGGTCGTCAAGTGGGGTTGGCGGAATAAGGATTGGCAAGCTATCAATCAGAATCGAAGAGAGCACGACGACAATTCCTGTCATTAAAATGAAGCGACGTCCTAAATATTTTAGTCCCAACAGGAAGAGGGGGATATTGAGCACGAGTTGGGTCATTCCAATTGGTGTTCCGAGCAGTTCGTTGAAAATCAATGTGATCCCGACGATTCCTCCCGAACCAATCTCGTTCGGTTTGAGCAGTAAACTGACAAAGATAGACTGAAGGATTGTCCCGGCGATGATGAACAGTACCGTTTCGAGAGCAACCCGTTTTCGAGATTTTGCATACATAAATAATGGCTAGGCCTTACGCCTCCTTTAGCTAAGTCTCATGCTAGCGTACTGCTACTCCCACATCATTTCAAGTCACAATTCGTTATGGAATCGGTCAATATCACTTGCTAATTGTTCATGCACGTAATCAATCACCTGGGCATCATCAAAAAGTCCGAGCGGAACATCGTCTGGAATCGCATCGAACGGAGAGACAAAGTAAAGAATGGCCGCAATCAGTTCTTCCTGTTTGTCTGATTGCATCTCGAATTGATTGTTGTACAGCGCGCGCAACATATTGAGCATTTGTTTCATTTGGAAGTAGAGGGTGAGCTCTTCTTCACGCTCGATATTGCTGATTTCATTTGAGGCCACGTCAATCGTCACTTTCGCGAGTGCGCGTTCACCTTGAACGAGCAAGTCACCGAGTGATTCACGATTGTGGATGTCTTCCTTTGCTTGTTTTAAAAAGTGTGTGTATGTTGTTTTCCAATCTGCCATAGTGTATTCCTCCTTCATTCTTCATCTATTAATATGCCCGTTTTTGCGCATTGGTTGCAACTTTTCCTGAAATTTAAGAAAATAAAGATAATCGAAAAGGAGGAACGATACATATGTCTATGATTTCAATGCCGACAGAGGCAGATTTTTCTCGCTATGCAGAGCTAGCGGTAAAAAAAGGTGTGAACATTCAACCGGGGCAACAATTAGAAGTACGTGCTGATATTAGCCAAGCACCACTTGTACGCCATGTGGTGAAAGCTGCTTATGCGGCAGGAGCGAAACAAGTATTCGTCAACTGGAGCGATGAGGAGACTTCAAAGATTCGTTATTTTGATGCACCGGCTGATTCGTTTAAAGAGTTTCCGGATTGGTTAAAGGCTCGTTTTGAGCAATTGGCTGAAGAAAAAACAGCCTTCTTGTCAATTGTAAGTGATGACCCGGATGCCTTGAACGGTGTCGAGTCGTCACGAATCTCCGACGCGAACCGTGCGGCAGGTCAAGCACTTGCGAAATGGCGTCAATATGTGATGAGTGACAATGTTAGTTGGTCAATCGTCGCAGGTGCGTCAGAAGCGTGGGCACAAAAAGTATTTCCAGGACGTGAGGATGCAGTCGCTGCGCTATGGCAGGCCATCTTCGCAGCAACTCGAATGGATCAAGAAGATGTCGTCGCAGCATGGGACACACACGACCAATCTCTTCGAAGTCGCGCGAAGTTGTTGACAGAGAAAAAATACGCGAAACTACATTACAGCGCACCGGGGACGGAACTCACAATCGGCCTTCCGAAAAAGCACGTCTTCCTTGGCGGTGGCGGTCCAAACGCCGATGGCATCGACTTTATCGCGAACATGCCGACAGAAGAAGTGTTCACACTCGCAGATAAAGATTCTGTGGAAGGGCATGTGTCGAGTACGAAGCCACTCAGCTACAGCGGAAACTTGATTGACGAATTTACTCTTTGGTTTGAGGGTGGTAAAGTCATCAAGGCGGAAGCGAAAAAAGGGCAAGCGGCCCTTGATGAATTGTTAAATATGGATGAGGGAGCACGTCGCATCGGTGAAGTGGCACTTGTTCCTGATGATTCTCCAATCTCGAACTCGGGTCTCCTATTCTACAACACGTTGTTCGATGAAAATGCATCGTGTCACTTGGCATTAGGTCGTGCATACTCGACATGCCTAGAAGGCGGTCCTTCGATGTCTCAAGATGAACTCGCAGAGAACGGCGCGAATGATTCGATGACACACGTTGACTTTATGATTGGGTCGGCGGAAATGAATATTGATGGTGAGCAAGAAGACGGCACGCGAGAAGCAATCATGCGTGACGGGAACTGGGTCATTTAAATGAACGGGCGAATTCCAATTTCGGAATTCGCTCTTTTTCATGTGATGTCATATAAATAACGAAGAACGTTAGGCAAGCGACGGCGCCAAGCGGATTCGTGGTGAATTGCGTCCGGCTCGACCTCGTATCGGAAGGCGATGCTTTTTTGCGCGATGGCTTCAATCAGTTTCGCATTCGTGAACAGGTAGTCGCTTGGAGTGATTGACCCGCTCTCTTCGTTTGTACCGATATCCATATACAGTTTACAAGCGATCTTAGCTTGTTTCATTTCGCGAATCAAAGGATCAAGATTTGCCCATGCTGCAGTGGAGAGCGAGCCGACTCTGCGAATGGAAGGATAGGTCGCCATCATATAAAGAGAGATGACACCACCCATTGAACTCCCCATGACACCGATATCTTCCGGATTTGTCGCGTACTCTTTATCGATTCGTGGTTTTAACTCGTGCATGAGCCAGTCTGTATAAAGACGTCCTCGACCACCAAGTGTTGGACGTGTTTTCGCGAGTTCTGGACCGATACGACGATATAACATCTCATCCTCAGCGTATGAATACTCATCATAGCGATCTAACCAATTCGGGGCACTCGCGATGGCGACGACCATGAGGGGGAGACGTAGCGTGTCGATACATCGGTCGATTTCCCAACCTTCCCCGTATGTAGCCGCGTTTCCGGAAAATACATTTTGTCCGTCATGCATATACAGGACAGGAAGCGGGGTGCTAGCTTCGACCCAGTCCGGTCGAAACACACGGACAATCCGTTTTTGTCCGGTCGCTCTCTCCGTCGGAATCGATACAGTCAAGTGTTCAATCATTATTCGTCACCTCTTTCTATTTCGTATTTTGGGGAAAAATGAGTCAAAAAACAATCACCTCGTTTGACTACCTACCGTTCGTTAGGTAGAGTGTTGTGGAAGGAGAGTGAAAGTCATGAATACAAAAGACAAGATTATGCAATCCGCTCGGAGACGGTTTGCCCGTGAGGGATATGAAGGACTGTCGCTCGCAGCGGTTGCAGAAGATGTAGGAATCCGAAAGGCCTCGTTGTATGCCCACATCGATGGGAAAGAGCAACTGTTTAAGCAAGTCGTGATGGATATGGCGAATCGGTACGAAGAGGCGTGGCAAAAAACATGCGATAACACCGTTGAACGACCACCTTTAGAACGGATTGACTCGATTGTTAGTACACTCACGTCATTCTTCAGCGATCACGAGACATGGATGTTGACGAAACGGATGTTGCTCGTACCACCTCCGGAATTTCGGGATTATATCGAGAAAGTCATTGGAAAGGTTGAAACGGAATTAAAACGTTTTGAAAAAGAACAATTCCGTCTAGCGATGGAGCGTGGGGATTTACCGGTCCAACCGCTTGAAGAGTTATATGCTGCCTACTATTGTTTTTTAGATGGCGCCTTGCTGTCTTTATTTATGTTTGAAGATGATCGGGAGATGAGGCAACAAGCCGCGTTCCGGATTTTCAAGAAAGGAGTGGGTTGGAATGAATAAGGAAAGCGTTGCTTGGATGTCACTCTTGTTTGCCGGATTGCTTGAAATCATTTGGGCTACGACGATGAAGTTATCAGAAGGATTCACAGTTCTCACTCCGACGCTATGGACGATTGCCCTCTTGATTGTCAGTTTCGGCTTATTGGCGAAAGCATTTCGAGTTCTTCCTGCAGGTACGGGCTATGCCGTCTTTACTGGAATTGGAGCAGTCGGAACGGTTATTGTCGGCGCCCTTTTATTTGACGAGGCGCTTAGTGGATGGAAACTCTTACTTGTGACGACGTTGATCATCGGAATCATCGGCTTGAAACAAGTGACAGGAGGAGAAGAAGTATGAGTTGGATATTTTTGATTAGTGCAGGGATTGCTGAGATGACGGCCGTCTTCTTTATGGGGAAATCAAAAGGCTATCAAATTTTAAAATGGTCAATCTTGTCGATTTTATCGTTTGCGCTCAGTTTTTATTTGTTGTCGAAGTCACTTGAAGTCATTCCCCTTAGTTTGGCCTATTCCATCTGGGTCGGTATCGGGGCAGCGGGTGGTGTCATTTTAGGAATGCTCTATTTAGATGAATCGACAAGTCGTTGGCGAATCTTTTATTTGACGATGATTATCGGCAGTGTGGTCGGCTTAAAAGTTGTAGCGTAATGGATTAAAACAAGCTGAAAACGGGAATTGAATAGTTCAGATTATGAGATGAAAGAAAGGGGCGGAAAACGATGCATCTTGTTGAGTTGCAATCCGAACGTTTGCGGTTTGAACCGTATACGATCTCCGATTTTTATTTTGTCAAATCGCTTCTCCAAGATCCTCGGGTGATGCGCTTCATCAGTCCGGACGGAAGACCGTATACAGATGAACAGACGATTGAATGGTTCGAACGTCAACTGGCCCGTTATGAAACTGGTCGACAAACAGGTCTATTGAAGCTCATGACGTTTGAAAACGATGAACCGATTGGTCATGCCGGTACGTTATTACATGAATTAGATGGCAAAATCGAATTAGAAGTCGGCTATTGGCTGTCACCTAAGCATTGGCATATGGGGTACGGACGAGAAGCGGCTGCGCGTTTGATGCAGTATGCTTTCACCGAAGGAGAAAAGGAAATCATTTCGCTCATTCATCCAGAAAACGTTCCATCTCAGCGTGTCGCCAAAGCGAATGGTCTTCACTGGGATCGAGACACGTTGTACAAGGACATGCTCGTATCTGTCTATGCTGGTGACTTGGAACGTCTTTGCCGACACATCAACCGTCAGCACATGTCGCGATAAAAAAATATAAAAAATATAAAAAAGTAGTTGCCAACTCAATAGTTTCTTGATATATTAATAGTGTCCTTAAGAGAGGACACGACCTGATTCTGTAGCTCAGCTGGGAGAGCGCTACCTTGACAGGGTAGAGGTCGCTGGTTCGAGCCCAGTCAGAATCACTTGGGTGCCAAACCCGATGCGAAACCCATAGGAACGTGGGTTTCCGCGATGCCACTTCTTGCGAGAAGTGGCTTTTTTTTGTGAATTGACAATGAACGAAAGCAATTGGTATATTCCTTTCAATACATAAGAGAGGGGGAATGTAAAATGGTGCTAACGGGAACCCTCGTCAATGCCGGATTAATCATCATCGGTGCATTGTTAGGTCTCTTATTTCACCGCATTCCAGAGCGTATGAAAGAAACAGTGACGACCGCGATCGGACTTGCAGTTATCTTACTTGGCATTCAAATGGGGATGAAAAGTGAAAACTTCTTGATTGTCATCGGGAGTCTTGTCGTCGGGTCTGCGCTCGGGGAATGGTGGAAATTAGATGAATTATTGAATGAAGTCGGTTATCGCCTTGAGCGGCGCCTTGGGAGTCAATCTAGTGTGGCAGAAGGATTCGTAACTGCAACGCTCATCTTTGTTATCGGAGCAATGGCCATCATTGGCGCGCTCGATAGTGGGTTACGCGGTGATCATGACGTCTTATATACAAAAGGATTGATTGATGGATTTACGGCCCTCGTGTTAAGTTCGACGCTCGGGATTGGCGTCATGTTCTCAGCTGTTCCTGTCTTGTTGTACCAAGGCGGAATTGCCCTTCTCGCTATTCAAATCATGAAGTTTATTCCAGAGTCGCTCATGGATAGCTTTATTTTAGAAATGACAGCGACCGGTGGCGTGATGATTGTGGCAATCGGCTTGAACTTGGTAGGTATCACTAAAATTCGCGTGGCCAACTTATTGCCAGGAATTTTGGTGGTCGCGATGATTGTCTCCGTCATACATATACTGTAATCAAAAAAAGACTGAATCGGAATTCAGTCTTTTTTTGTATTTGAATTGAAAGCGGAAGGGTCTTTCTGAAGAGCCTCCGCAATGATTTTATCCCAATCTGCAGCATCACATGCCGTTGTACATGTAGGCTCAATCTCACATGTTGCACATTTTCCACCCTTTGCTTTCTGCGTGTAGCGGTAAAGGGAGAAGGCGGCATATCCAAAGACAACAGATCCGATAAGTAAGTCAAAGAATGGCATGGTGTTCCTCCTTACGCAAATCCGAACAGACGACCGACTTGATAAATGACAAGCGATACCACATAGGCAACCCCTAAGCCATATAAACTGGTGAACCATGTGAGTTTGGCACTCCCGACTTCACGACGTATGACAGCGACCGTCGCTAAACAAGGTACGTATAGCAAGACGAAGGCCATGAAACTATACGCGCTGAGTGGCGTGAAGACTGGCAATAACGACTCAGATAAATCAGATTCGCTAACGGCATAGATAATCGCCATAGTGGAAACGACTACTTCCTTTGCTAAGAAGCCGGTAATGAGCGACGCGCCGGCTTGCCAAGTACCGAATCCGAGAGGAATGAGCAAAGTGGCGATTGCCCCACCAATCATAGCTAGAAAACTATCGTTCATGGGCACATCAAAACCGCCCGGGCCTGAATACGCAAGGAGCCAGATAAATACAGAGCCTCCAAAAATAAAAGTACCGGCTTTGCGAACGAATCCTTTGGCTTTTTGCCAAGTGCTGCGCCATAGAGTGAGTCCTTGGGGGACGCGGTATGGGGGTTGCTCTACGATGAATAAGCTCGTCTGATCTTCGGCAGCTAATGCTTTCGTAAATAGTTTTGCAGCAATCAAGGCGAGGAAAATGCCTAGCATATAAAGCGATAACACAACGAGAGCTTGATGAGCTGAGAAGAAACTAGCTGCAAACACAGCGTAAATCGGAAGCCGGGCCGAACATGACATGAATGGTGAGATGAAGATTGTGACGAGGCGTTCTCTCTCCTCTTCGACCGTTCGAGCTGCCATGATTCCAGGAACGTTGCAGCCAAATCCGATAATCATCGGGATAAAACTTTTTCCGTTCAGTCCGACGAGTTGCATGAAACGGTCCATCACGATGGCGACCCGCGCCATATATCCCGAGTCCTCTAAAAATGAGATGAAGAAAAAGAGGACAAAGATTTGTGGGACAAAGACTAATATCCCTCCGACACCTGCGATGACACCGTCTACGAGAAGTGCTTGAATGAATGACGAGGCACCTAAAGCATCCAATATCCAAAAGGTTCCTGATGTGATGGGGCCAGACAACAATCCGTCTAATAAATCGGAAAAGGGTGCGCCAATCCAATTAAACGTCACATGGAATAGCGCATAGAGTACCCCGAAAAAGATGGGCAGACCTAAGATAGGATGTGTCACAACCGCATCGATACGATCCGTCATCGTCACTTCTTGCATACGTTGATTTTCAATGACTTGATGTCGGATTTGTTTCGCCCAATCGCGACGACGTTCGGTGATATGGGCATGTGCAAAACGTCCGAGTGTCGCTTCGAGATCTTTACGGATGGCGACAATGTCTGGAGATGATGCTTCCAAATGGTCAACGACAATCCGGTTACCTGCTAAATATTGAATTGCAATCCATCGATCCGTTCTCGATAGACCTACCTCTCGAAGGATGCGTGCAATCGCTTCTTCGGTCTCTGGCCCATAGTTTAATTCGAACGGTTGACGTTTTTCCATTTGAATCGATGAGAGTAAGACGTCACAACCATCACCTGTTCGTGCCGTAATCGGAAACACATCTACTTGAAGAAGTGTTTTTAATTTATCGAGATGGACATGCATCCCACGGCTTTCTGCGACGTCGACCATGTTTAAACCGATTTGAAGCGGACGTCCCATCTCTAGAAGTTGCAAAGTAAGTTGTAAGTTGCGTTCTAATTGTGAGGCATCGACAATATTGATCATCCCGTCAAACGGTTCATGCAATAAAAAACGGGAAACAATCGCTTCATCTGCCGAGAGCGGATCTAAATCATAAACCCCAGGCAAATCGATTAATTGTCCGACCTTCCCATGTAACTGACCGATTTTTTGTTCGATTGTAACCCCGGCCCAGTTGCCGACATGTGCGAATGAACCTGTTAATCGATTAAACAATGAAGTTTTACCTGTATTTGGATTGCCAATCAATGCGATACGTTGACTCATGGTACAATCACCCCGATTTTTTCGGCATCTGATCTTCGGATGGCGATAATTTGTTGATGATCGACTTGTTCAATGGTTAGCGGTCCTGAAAAAATAGCTCTGCGCTTCACACGTACCGAGCATCCCTCATAAAAACCAAGAGAAATCATTCGCCGGCGCAAGCGATCATCAATTTTAGTCAAATCAGATAGAATGACGGTTTGATTCAACGCGACATGTCGTAATAGACTCATAAGTAACCTTCCCTATCTTTTGATAACGATTCTCATTCGTTATCTTATCATGTTCAAGGTGAAAGTGAAATATTGTTCATGTAAAAAGTTATATTTTATAAATAATAAGATCGAATGAACATAAAAAAGCGTAAACGAGTATCGTTTACGCTTCTTCAATCGTTTCATGATTTTCTTTGGCGCTCTCACGCAAAGCTGACGACATGACGTCGGCAAGGTCACGTTTGCGAAGTACACCGACACCTCGATCGGTCGGTCCGCCTGGGGCAGCCACGTCGGCAATCAATTCATTTGTCTCACGTGTTTCGTGTGACAGTAACTCTGCAGAACCTTTCATCGCCTGAGCGACAATTTGTCGCGCCGTCTGTTCATCGTATCCGACATCCGTCAAGACAGGGGTCATCGCACCGACGATTTCATAGAAGAAGGCTGGACTACAACCTGCAGCGGCCATAAAGGCGGACATCGTCTTCGCATCGGTGACGGCCGTTCGACCGACACGTTCAAAGAGAGAAGTCGCTTGATCGCGGTCGGTATCATCCGTTTCTGGACCAAACCATAGTCCCGTCATCCCGCTGCGATACGCGACAGGTGTGTTTGGCATCGCGCATACGGCAGGAAGCCCTGAAGCTTCTTCTAATTGGCTCGGTTCGATGTGTGCCGCGACCGAGACGAGTAGTGGGGTCTTCCATTCTTTCGATTCTACGTACGGAATGACGCCATCTGGTTGCATCGCTAATACAACGATGTCATAGTCGTTGACGTTTTCGTCCTCGACGATTTGAACACCGAGTTCATCTTGTAGGAAGTGCAAACGTTCCCGGTCACTTCGGTTTGTCATTGTGATGTGTGTCGGTTCGACTCCCGATTCGATCCACCCGCGAACGAGCGCCTCACTCATCGATCCTGCACCGACCATTAATAATTGATTCATGATTCGTCACCTCTTCTTTTCGATTCGGTCAATAGTTATGTTGACTATCATAACAAACTTGCTCTCGAATATCGCCTATCTCGCTCATTTGTAAGGAGATGGAAAACAATCTGACACATGAAGCGATGAACATGACAAACGATTCAAATCGCGCTATGATGGCACTAATTCAAAAGAGTGAGGCGAAATCACGTGAAACGTGTACTAGTTAAAGGAATTCAAGGATACCAGCGTTTTATCTCACCGTTGAAGCCACCGACATGTCGATTTTATCCGAGCTGTTCGCATTACGGAATTGAAGCGATTGAAAAACATGGGGCTGTCAAAGGGAGCTACTTAACAGCACGCCGACTCATCCGATGTCAACCGTTTCATCCGGGTGGGCTTGATTATGTACCGGATACATTTGATTGGAAAGCACCTTTGCAACGAGAGAAACCAGAATCACAGCGAGACGATTAAGTTCGTCTCGCTGTTATATATACAGGGATGTTGTTTATCCGTTGTTTTATCACAATACTTTTGCATTGTTCTAAGTATTCTGAAAAAATAGAAGTGTACACTATTTTTCGGGGAAGGGGATACAGTATGATGGAGCAATCATTTAGTGATTGGGTGAGTACAGCATCCAATTTCGTATGGGGACCACCGCTCTTGATCTTGCTTGTGGGGACAGGCATATACTTGACGGTGCGTTTAGGTGGGATTCAAATCACTAAGTTACCGTATGCATTGAAACTGGCGTTTTCGAAAAATCAAGATCAATCTTCTAAAGGGGATATCAGTCACTTCCAAGCACTCATGACCGCTCTTGCGGCGACCGTCGGTACGGGGAATATCGTTGGTGTCTCGACAGCAGTCGTGTTAGGAGGACCGGGCGCCATTGTTTGGATGTGGGTATCTGGATTCTTTGGAATGGCGACAAAGTACGCAGAAGCAGTACTTGCCGTCAAATACAGGGTGACCGATGAACGCGGTCAGATGGCCGGTGGGCCGATGTATTATCTTGAACGAGGATTGAATCAACGTTGGTTAGCGGTGGCGTTTGCAGCATTCGCTTCGATTGCGGCGTTCGGGATTGGAAACGGGGTCCAGACGAACTCGGTTGCGTTGGCACTAAAAACAACATTCGATGTACCACTCTACATATCAGGAATTCTCATTATGATTTTTACAGGTGCGGTCATTCTCGGGGGCGTACGTTCAATCGGGAAAGTTGTGAGTTATTTTGTTCCTGTCATGATTGTATTTTACTTAGGCAGCGGCTTATTGATCATGTTCATGAACTACTCGCTTATTCCGGATGCGCTCGCACTCATTTTTAGCAGTACGTTCAGTGCGGAAGCAATCGGTGGGGGAGCTATCGGGGCGGCCATTCGATATGGTGTCGCGCGTGGTGTCTTCTCGAACGAAGCGGGTCTTGGTTCTGCTCCGATCGCAGCGGCTGCGGCGAAGACGGATATGCCGGGTCGTCAGGCGCTCGTCTCAATGACGCAAGTCTTCTTAGACACGCTTGTTGTCTGTTCGGTGACCGGTTTGACGCTCGTCATGGGTGGGCAAATCGGGACAGGACTTGAAGGGGTCGAATTGACTTCCGCTACATTTGAATTGTTCCTCGGTCCGGCGGGTGGCTACATTGTCACGATCGGACTCGTCTTATTCGCCTATTCGACCGTGCTCGGTTGGTCGTATTACGGAGAACGTTCCATCCACTACTTGTTTGGGCAAAAGTCGATTCTTCCATATCGGATTGCTTTCGTCCTCGTCGCCGGACTCGGTGCGATGACGACCAACTTGAACTTGGTATGGGCGTTATCCGACGTCTTTAACGGCTTGATGGCCATCCCGAACTTAATTGGTCTCTTGTTCTTGTCGGGCGTCGTCATCGCCGAGACGAAGCGATTTAATCAACAGCTTGAGATTGAAAATCGAAAAGTATCCTAAACATATAGACGCCATCCTCACGAATCAGAGGGTGGCGTCTTTTGTTTTGCTTCCAATTCATCGAGTCGTGCTTTTTGTAAATGGTCAAACACTTTTGTGATAAAGCCGACCATAATACCGACCCCGGTTAATACATATCCGATTGTGAATATTTTTCCGATGTCGGTCTGAGGTGCGAAATCACCATATCCGATGGTTGTCAGGGTGATGACACTGAAGTAAAGTGCATCCAACCAACGCATCGCCTCGAATCGGGTGTAAAAAAGTGTACCAGATAGGACTGTGAGGAAGGCGAGACTGAACAGGACCTGAAACTCAGGATCGCGAAGCCCGCGCCAAATTCCGCGAACGATTCGTCGTAGTGTCAGTAAGAATGGTAACATGTCACTCGCTCCTTTCGATATTAGGTTTGTTCGCTAACAACACGGGAACATCCTCTATAGTTCGAAAAAAGAGAAAGGGTGAGTTGAATGGGGAAAGTCATACCGAAACAAGAAGGAATCGACCACAGTGTCGATTTTTTACGAGAGGGGTATTTGTTCGTCGCCAATCGACGCAAAAGTTTTCAATCAGACATCTTTGAGACTCGTTTACTCGGGGAACGTGTGATTTGTGTTGGGGGTGAAGAGGCTGCAGAGGTGTTTTATGATGCCAACAAATTTATGCGTCAAGACGCGGCGCCGAAACGTCTCCTTAAAACGTTATTTGGGGAAGATGGTGTCCAAACATTAGATGGAGCGGCGCATACGCATCGAAAACACATGTTCATGTCACTGATGACGAAAGAGAATATTGATCGATTGCTCCGATTGACGCATCGCGAGTGGAAACAAATCGAACAAAACGAAGAGGAAGTCGTCTTATATGATGTGTCTCAACAGGTGTTGATGAAGGCAGTATGTGAGTGGGCTGGGGTTCCGCTTGCGCCAGAAGAAGTAGTAAGACGAACAGACGAGATGAGATTATTATTCGAATCCGGCACGTCCCTTGGGCCAACCTATTTGCAAGGGCGCAAAGCGAGGGCTTCGGCTGAATCTTGGATTCGTCAAATGGTAAAAGAAGTACGGACGAACCGATTACTGCCGAACGAACAGACGGCACTTTATGAGTTTTCATGGCATCGAGACGAGTCAGGCGAATTGTTGCCTGAAGAAGTCGTGGCTGTTGAAGTGTTAAATATTCTACGCCCGACTGTCGCAATCTCTGTCTATATTCTCTTTACTGTCCTGGCATTACATCAGTTCCCGAACGAGACGGAACAAGTGAGGCAAGGTATGCTTACAAAAACCGAGTTCGTCCAAGAAGTGAGACGGTTCTATCCATTCTTCCCTGTAGCGGCAGCTCGTGTCAAATCGGACTTTGAATGGAACGGATATACGTTTTCCGAAGGCACGCTCACGCTATTAGACTTGTATGGAACGAACCATGACTCATCCATTTGGACAGAGCCTGATCGGTTTGATCCCTCTCGCTTTAAGGGCTGGAAAGAGAGTCCGTTCAACTTTATCCCACAAGGTGGGGGAGATGTGGACTTTGGACATCGTTGTGCTGGAGAACATGTAACGATTGCAGTACTAGAACAAGTCATCGAACTGTTTACAGAGGAGTTTTCCTACACGGTTCCTCCTCAAGACTTGAGTTATAGCTTTGTGGATATGCCGAGTCTTCCGAAAAGTAAACTGCGATTGGCCGATGTGAAACGAATCTAATTAAGAACCCGCCTGCTCTTGATCATCGAGCAGGCGGGTTTTGTCGTATAGGATTTATTTGGTTTGCAGATTCAAGCGTTTTGAAATCGGACGAATGGATACAGATGAATCAATCATCCGATTGTCTCGTTTCGGTTCATCTGTACTTTCGATTTGCCAATCCGCATCGTGAAGTTCTTTTAACCCTACCGCAATGTCGTACAAGGAATAGTTCGCGTTGCCGTTTAATTGATAGATTCCAGGACCACGTTTTGTCAAAATTTCGAATAAAGCGTCTGCTGTATCCGGTAAAAATGAGCAAGATGGATACCAATGCTCACTCGCTTGAATGACACCTCGTTGTTTCATCTCGTTTGTAAAGTAGTCCATCATATTATTCGATCCGGCCTCTTCTCCGATTTGCCATCCGAGACGGACGATTTGTGCACCTGGATTGACGCGAACAATCGCACGTTCACAATCACGCTTATACCGCCCATAGTCATCTTCCGCATCTGGTGAGGTGTCCGGTGTAATTGGTCCGGTTACATCGTCTGAAAAAATGGAGACGGTACTCGTGAACAGAAACGGAATATTTTTCTCTGCACATAATCGAGCGAGTGTCTCGGCCCATTCCACTGCACCCATACCGATATGTAAAAAATAATCAGGACGGATGCTATCGATAAATCGTCGCATCTCCTCTTCATTCGTCGTTGACACACGTTCACGGTCCCACGCAACTCCTTCAATTCCATGGCGCTGTAACGTATCGGCGACGACTGGTGCTACAGTACCGTTCATTCCAGTAATGATTGCTTTCATTTTGATTCGCCCCTTTCACTCTATATGATGCCACAAAACGAGTGTGGACAAACAATCGTTTTGTGCGGCTATGCTAGACTAGAGGGTGGAGGGATCAATCATGAATATTCGACAAGCAACGAAACAAGACAGTAAACAGATTGCACCACTCATGTATCAAGCAATTCATGAGATTGCGTACACGTTAACAGCGTCAAAAAATACAAGTGAAGTCTTGGAACGTCTTGCGGGTTGGGTGGAGCATCCGAAAAATCGCTTGAGTCACAAAAATATTTGGGTGGTCGATGTGGAAGGTGAAGTGGCCGGGATAATCATTTCGTACCGTGGAGACGAAGCAGAGGAGCTAGATCGTCCGATTCGAGAATGGTTGAAGGCACGTGGAAGTGAGGAAGAGTTGGACGTTGAAACGGAAGGGCACGTTCAGTACATCGACTCACTCGCTGTCGCAGAGGCGTTTGGAGGACAAGGAATTGGGACGAAGTTAATCGAACATATTTGTACAGTCGCGGAAGAGCATCGTGTTCCAGCAGTCACATTGAATGTGGACCAAGAAAATGTTGCGGCGCATCGCTTATATACACGTCTCGGATTCCAAAAAGAAAAAGAAATCAATATTTCCGGGGCGAAATTTGACTATATGAAAAAAGAAATCAACTCGCCTCCTTTCTCAGTCTAAAAGCGGATGCGTAAACCGTTCTTCTCGACTATACTAAGTGCTTGAGGAAAGATATACGCAAAGGAGATACGTTATGGAGTGGAAAAATATTTGGCGAGGGATGGCCATGGGAACAAGTGATTTGATTCCAGGTGTCAGTGGCGGCACCATCGCAGTCATTTTAGGTATCTACGATCAACTCATCGAAGCAATCAGCGGCGTGTTTAGCCGATATTGGAAGAAATATATCGGGTTCTTAATTCCGTTGGCAATTGGAATGGGGACAGCCATTATCGTCCTAAGTCGAATCATCGAATACTTATTACTTGAGTATTATGCACCGACACAGTTTTTCTTTATCGGACTGATTTTAGGGATTATTCCATTGTTATTCATGGAATTCAAATCGCGCGCATCGATTCGCCCGATTCATGTCATCGCAATGACGTTGGCAATGTTACTCGTGGCTTGTATGGCATTTCTTAATCCGGTTGATTCATCAATCATTACCGACATGACGTTCGGGACAGTGCTTCTATTATTCTTATCTGGGTGGTTAGGCAGTATGGCTATGCTACTTCCCGGTATTAGTGGTTCATTCGTTTTGTTGCTGATTGGGGTGTATCCAACGGTTATCAGTGCCATTTCAAACTTTAACCTGTTGATTATCGGGATTGTTGGTGCAGGAGTGGCAGTCGGCTTTATTGTGAGTAGTAAAGTCATCCGCTACTTGCTAGCGAATTTCCCTGGAATGACGTTTTCAGTCATTATCGGATTAGTGATTGGTTCGCTCGCCGTCGTGTTTCCAGGAGTTCCGGCTTCCGGTCTTATATGGGTACTCAGTATCGTCGCGTTTATCGCAGGTGTTATTGTCGTCCGATTACTCAGTAGATATTCTGCTTAAATAGTCAAGGAGTCCGGTTCATTTTCCGGACTCCTTTTTTAATAGATAAAGGGGAATAAACGTTTGCGTGACTTCGACCAAGTACGATAGGCTTGCCCAAAGTGACGAATCAGCATTCCTTCTTCGATGTGAATCCGGTATAGTAACGCAAGTGATGTTATACCCGCACCGATTAATGCGATGACCCAATGGAGAAAATATAGAGAAAATCCGAACGTGATCAGTAACAAGCCTGTATACAACGGATGACGCAAATAGCGATACGGTCCTGAGCTGACGAGCTCATCTTCAGGTCGAACGACGACGTGTCGAGTAAATTGGTGACGGAGGTGTAAAATTCCCCAATATCGTAAGGACACACCGGCTATGTAAAATGTAAGTCCAATCATTTGTTGAGTGATTGATGGAGGCGTTTCAAAAACAACAGAAGATATGATGGATAACGAAAAGACAGCAATCATCGTTGCTGCTACGAAATAAAAGCTTTTCCGCTCGACCGATCCATCTGTTGCCTCTTTCCGATTACGAAATCGCCATACTTCCACAATCCAAAAACAGGACACGATGATCAATATGAGATCCATCCATTCCATAGTACACACCCTTCCCTCTGATTCATCTTTCATTACCCGACCTTCGCATAAGAAAAACCAAATGAGCGTCACCGACTTACGAAAATAATTTGTCAAAGTGAGGAAAACGAGTTATCATCTAATGAGAATGATTATCATTTTTACGTATAGAGAGAGGAAGGGTGCGACGATGAACGAGGAAGTATTCGACGTGACGATTATCGGTGGGGGACCTGCCGGATTATATGCCGCTTTTTACAGCGGTTTACGAGGCATGAAGACGAAAATCATCGAATTTCAACCTTTTTTAGGCGGAAAAGTGCACGCGTATCCGGAAAAGATGGTCTGGGATGTAGGTGGACTCCTTCCGACAACAGGTGCGAATCTGATTGATCAGCTAGTCGAGCAAGGCCTCACATTTTCTCCAACGGTTCATCTTGGCGAGAAAGTAGAGTCGATTTCGAAACACCAAGACGGATTGTTTAGAATCGATACGACGAATGGGCATCATGTGTCGAAAACCATCATCGTTGCGACCGGAAGCGGGATTCTCAAGCCTCATAAAATCGAAGTGAGCGGAGCGGAACGATTCGAATTGTCAAATCTTCATTATACGGTCAAATCGCTTGAACGCTTCAAAGGGAAGCGTGTATTGATTTCCGGTGGAGGCAATAGTGCTGTTGATTGGGCCAATGCCCTTGAGCCGATTGCAGAACAGGTCGTACTGACGTATCGAAAAGAAGAACTCGGTGGACATGAGGCACAAGTCGAGAAGATTAAACAGAGTCGGGTTGATTGTTGCCCACAATCTAAAGTGACGGATTTGATTTCTCACGATGGGAGATCGATTCAGCAAGTATGTTTGACACATGTAGAAACAGGTAAGTCGCGTGTGATCGATGTGGATGAAGTAGTGATCAATCACGGGTACGAGCAAGATACGGAGTTGCTTCGTCACAGTGATTTACAGGTAGAAATGAAGGATGGATTTTATGTGAAAGGCAATTCAGGTAGCGAGTCATCCGTATCGGGATTATACGCCGCCGGTGACATCCTCACACATGAAGGGAAAGTACATCTTATCGCGGGAGCGTTTCAAGATGCTGCGAATGCGGTAAACCGGGCCAAAACATACATTGACCCGAATGCGACCGCAACGGCAATGGTGTCCTCTCATAACGAACGATTAAAAGAAAAGAACCGTCAACTGATAGAAGAAACCATGATGAAGCGGTAAGAGGGACACTCTTACTGCTTTTCTGTAGGATAATCACAAAGTTCGGTGATCACGCCACCTGAATGACGCGGATCCATATAGATTAATCGTCGACCTTTAGCGGTCGTACGAAGCGTATCCTCTAAAAACGTGATTCCGTTTTGCATGTGTTTGGTAATGGCTTGATCTAAATCGTCCACGCGGTAAGCGATGTGATGGACCCCTTTCCCTCGAGCTTTCATAAACCGGGCAATCGGACTCGTATTACTTGTCGGACGTAGTAATTCGATAACATCTTCCCCGATATGGATAACGGCTAACTCGGTTTCGACCCCGGTAGCCGTATTTGTATAGCGATCCATGAGTTCTCCGCCTAACACGGTCGTATAAAAGGTGATCGCCTCGTCTAAATCTCGAACGGCGATTCCTGTATGGTCAATTTGCATAAACATTCCTCCTCACTCTTCAGTTTGCCTAAAGTTGAACAAAATGTCACTTCACAACGTTTCAAGCATATCCGATATAATAGGAGAGGGAGGGACAGCGAAATGAACGGAAAAATCACTACGGGTTTGGTGGGCACTTTCGCCTTGGTATCATTTGTGTTTGGACTCTCACTTGCGACATTTGTCGACTATCGCATCAATGAAGAACAGGTTGTCCTTGAACGGTTAACTACTCATAAACAGATTGGTCCGACGGAGTTGCTGTCTACCGAAGTCGACTTTCATTTGAATGGATCGAATTATGCGATTCGTTTCAAAGATGAGCCAAACATCACGTATTGGTTCAATGTTGTCGACCGCAAAATCAAATTCGATCGGATTGAATCGCTCGATTTGAGAGACACGGGACTTCGGACAGAACTGTTTGAAGAGATGCCACCTTTAGCGATGGAGTCGACAACCGCTGCAGAATGAAAGACGTTGAACGAACAACTTTTTCCTGTGAGAAAGAGTTGATTTGCTCGACGTCTTTTAGCATTTTATGAATAGAGCGGGGTCGGCGGCACCTGTTGCGTGTAAGTTAATCCGCTGACAGAAGATGCTTGAGCACCGTGTTTTTGGAGCGCAAAGGTCAAGTCGGTTTGCAAATTGGTCGTGGAAATGTGAGCCTCTTCGATATATCGAAGCTTATAGAAAAACTTTTGTTGCAGAAACGAAATGGCTTCCCGTACAAACGGTTCGTCACATTCTAAGTGGATTTCTTGTACGAACACATGGTACATTCGTAATCTTACTTTCATAATCCCAATCGGGCGGTGACACCAACGTAACATATAGAACAATGTATGCTGGCGCATTTCATTCGTAAACTGTTGGTCTGTCATAGGGACCGCTTCCGGAAGGACATAATAAGATGTATTTCGAAATTCAATCCATTCGTTTCTTCTGGAATAATCAATCAAATCTAGCGTCCAATATGTATGTGATCCTTTCTCGCATGGGAGTAATGGCAAATGATACGTAGTCGTTTGATGATACTTTTGAAATCCGGATGCCTCATATATTCGAAGTTTATCTTGATTGTGATAGTCGTTTTCGTGTAAATAGTAAGTTATCATGTGCTTTGTTTCCCGACTTCTCTCATATAAAATTCGATCGAGTAATCCGCGGAAAACATGACGATCATCGTATGCCGATTTTGAAAGTTGAATGATTTGAAATTCTTCAAGATGTTCGTCGTTTGCGACGACGGAGGCTAGTGGGGTATGTTCGTTTAATGCGACATAGACGTGGTGATGTGAAGGCAGGGAGAGAAGTAAAGGTGCTTGGCTAAATGGATATAATGATTGAATGGAAGTGCGTTCATGCAACGGTAATTGTCTACATTCCACAAAACGTAGCGCTCGTTTCACAAAGAATCCTTCTTTCTATATTGGATGGTACGTACACTTAAATTGTAAGCGCTTCCTTATATTATCGTGTGTGGCATTGTGATGACATCTAACTTAAGAAAAAATCAAACCTTCTAGAAAAAGGTTTGAGTAAAATAGAAGATATACGTTTAATACAGTAAAATATGATTCACCTGAGCGCTGATGTGTGAGTTTCATCAAAAGTCATCCGTAACGAACCGATGAAACATGCTATACTTAATCACAATGAAACCATATATTAGGAGTATAAAATGAAATACGTTTATTACATGATACTGGCTTTTGTACTTTTGATGACAGGCACACCATCTCCAGCGCTAGCTGAAACAGAACCAGTGGTCATTCATGAAAATATCATTATCGAAGAAGACGTAGAAATTCATGAGGGATTTCAATCACCAAATGAAATGATTTATTTGTTCGTACTCATCGTATTATTATCAGTCATCGGACTTGGGATAATGAATACGATTGAATAACGTGAAAACGTTCACAAAAATGCAATAAGTAGTTTGGTAACGTTTACAATCATTCGCTTATACTTGTACGTGTAGGAAGGAAGTTCTGCACCAACTTTCTGTCCTCCTTTCAAATGAACACCCCTCGTTCATATCATGTATTGGAGTCAATCGATCTCATCGATTGACTCCCTTTTTCTATAAACGAATTCGCTTTTCTTTTGCTAACCGCTTTAACCGTTTTGTCTCGTCTGTATGTCCGTGACTTTCTAGAAAGTCGACATATACTTGAAATGGTTCGGAGCGATGAGAAAAGAACGGAATATATTCTGAAAACAGTTTTTGTTCCGCTTCTTTTAATTTCCCTTCAGAGACAAGAAGGCGAAGCTCTAACATTTTGAGTGCCTGGTAGTTTTCCAGTTCGGTATCTTCTATCTGAGACTTCTCTAAAGTACGGTCACAAAGTTTTAGGAGACGGGAGTGGAGGATTTTTCTTGAGTTGGCGTGACTATGCTCGATGGACAACGTTGAAAGTAAATCAATTCTTGTGGAATCGACATCTTTTGGGACATGAAGAGCGGTGTATAAGGCGCGGTCAATCCAGACGGTATCAATCGGAGCATCTAGTTGATAGTAATGAATGAGTTTTTGAAGCATGGTGACTTGTGAAATTTTTAAAAGGCGGAATGGGTCGCTCGTTGAAAAGAGCGGTTCTTCTCCGGCCGACGTAGACAGAAGGTAAAACATTTCTTCATACATCATACGCGCTTCTGTATACTCTTCTGCGTAGTGGGATAAATCACGAATGATTTTTTTGGCGTGGATGTACCAATTTTTTTGGTCACGCTCTGACATCACCTGATTCGGGCGAATATATAAATATTCATATGCGGAGTCAACAAAGCGTTCAGCCAGCGTAATCGTTTGCGAGAGCGAATGCCGTTCTTCCGAATGCTTTTTTTCTTTATAGCGTGTGAACTGGCTAATCATGAAATCAAAATCTTGATCATCAATCACATCTTTAGGAGTATGACGATACATTTCGACGAGTAAATCGCGTAACGTCGTCTCACCGTATTGCTCCAATAACATGCGTAATTTTCCGACACGCATCAGCTCTCCTCCTTTCGGTCATTTCTTATTACACCGTTTCTTGATTTGGGCAAACACCAATTATTATTCCTTTCCCGGTTTTCATCTGAAACAATCATTTGGTCTCATGCTTAAGACGGATTTTCATAAGAAACGTTGTCAGATGAAGGCAGGTTCGGGATAATAGAGAAAAATTGATAAAGTTGAGGATTATAATGATGAAAGATGAACAACATTTATCGCGTGTCGAACGTAGAAAACGCGAATTAGAACAACAAGAAATCGAATCGTCTCATGTGGACCGTGGTCAACCGGACGAACTATCTATACATGAACAACGGCGTGAACAGGCGACACGTCAATCCGAACATCCATTTTTAAATGAACATATGAAAGATTCTTCAAAACCGAAAAATGGAACGGTGAAGCCACGTCGGAAACGATCGCCCCGTATCTCATTATTTTCGAAACAGAAATCATCTCGTTCGAAATCACAGCATGCGACGAGACAATCAGAATCACCTACTCCCACAAAACGAGAAATGTCTCATTCTTCTAAACAGCCAACGAAACGGAAGCGTAAATGGAAGGGGAAAGTTGCCCTTTTCCTACTTGTGATTCTACTAGTCGTTGGATATATGGCGACATCTCCCTTCACATTCCTCATCATGGGAAGCGACGCACGGGTTGGTGAGTCACTCTCGGGATCTCGTACGGACTCCTTGCAGTTGATGGAATTCGTACCACGCTCTGGTACTGTTCAGAATGTATCGATTCCACGGGATACGTATACGGCCATCCCATGTGAACCTGAACGGGAAGGTGACAAAATTACGCATGCGTTCGCATTCGGTGGTGCAGAGTGTACGGTTGGTGCCGTGGAAGGACTGACTGATGCCTCGGTCGATGGACAAGTCGTCATCACGTTCGAATCGTTTATGGAATTGATTGATTTAATCGGTGGGGTGAACGTCACGGCAACGCATTCGTTTAGTGAGAAAGGGTTCAACCAAACGTATGAATATACGGAAGGCGTTTCCTATGCGATGGATGGAGACATGGCATTGGCGTATGCGAGACACCGTAAATCTGATACAGATGGGGCTCGTTCGAATCGTCAAACGGAGGTCATGACGGCTGTCGCAGAAAAACTGGCAAGTCCTTCTGGGTGGACCAAAATCCCTGCGACATACCGCTTTATGAAAGAAGAGATGGGGCTTGAGATGAACGTCTTGCAAATGGCTTCTGTCGGATTGACGATGATTTCGAATCCGGAGGTAAATAAAATGCAAGTCGAAGGTCAGGATGCCTATATCAACAACGTCTATTACTATGAACCGTTAGAAGAGAGTGTCCAGACGATTCGAGATGCTCTTGATTTATCTATTTGGGGTACTGTCAGATAATTTTAAGAAAAGGGTTTGATTCTGACTTGAAAGAGGAATTTTAAACAAATGAACTACTCTTTTGAGGAGGGAAATTTGAATGAAAGTTTTAGTCATTGGAGCAACAGGAAAGATCGGGAAACGTGTATTGAAAAGCCTGGCGAAAACCCATCAAGTGACCGCTTTAATTCGTTATCCTGAACTACAAGCAGAGTATGAAAAAATGGGTGCGCATGTATTGACGGTTGACGTTGAGAAAGAACTCGAGAAAAAAGTGCATGAGGCGACGAGCGGACAAGATGCCGTTATTATTGCGGCAACTGCTGGTGCAGATGGTTCGAGCACTGAAATTGAACTGCTTGACCGAAACGTCGCAATGAACGCAATTGATGCCGCAAAAAAAGAACGAGTACGTCATGTCGTCTTGCTCAGTGCTTATGGCGCCGATCAACCGAATGCTGCACCGAAAGAACTCTTTAACTTTCTGTCAGCTAATAATGCCGCCGACGAGTATATCGAACATAGCGGTTTGAACTATACGATTATTTGCCCAGTGACCATTGTCGATGAACCGAGTAAAGGTTCCATCGAAGCATCTGAAGATCTGAATGACGCGGATGGTGCGACGATTTCTGAAACTGATGTCGCGACTATCATCGCAGCATCCCTCGATAACCGTGGCTTGTACGGTCGCCGGATTGAAATTAAGTCTGGCAGTACACCAATCAACGAAGCACTTGATTTTGAAGGACGTGGAGAAGTAGCGAATGGAGGAAGAACGACGTTGCGTCGACCACAACGCTCATAATGAGTTGAGGAGAAGATAACATGGAACGGAAGTTATACAAAGACCCAAGTAATCAAATGATTGCCGGAGTATGTTCAGGACTAGGAAACTATTTAGGTGTGGATGTCACGATCATGCGCGTTCTTTTCGTGGCGATGGCTCTTCTCGGAGGACCAGGACTCCTCATTTACATCATCCTGGCAATTATTATGAAGAAGCCGCCATCAGAATATGAAGTAGAACAAGAAGATCGCTTTTAATAAAAAATCAATCCGACGTCTCGTCGGATTGATTTTTTATTTCTCTACATATAAAGTGTAACTCGCTTCGAATGTCTCATTTGGTGAAAGGAGTTGAATCCCTTCTTTGTTCAGGAAGTCTCTTCGGTGCCCTTTATAATCCGCATGTCCGAACCAAGGTTCCAAACAGACGAACGGAGCGTCTTTGTGCGGTGGAGACCAAATACCAAAATGCGTGAAGGACGGACTTTCCATCACGATGGCGGTGCCTGTCGGTTGATGCCGGAGTGCTGCGTAGTCAACGTTCTCAAAAATCAGCGCATCGTCATCGAATAGCGATCTAGTGAGCGGGATATACTGTCGTTCACCGAGTGGTTGATACGCACCTGTCAAATAAGGACCGTCTAAGAGATAGCGATCGCGTGTGCGAACTTCACCAAAGTCAATCGTATAGTCCTCAAACGTTCCCCCCATGAATGGAACATTGAATGCGGGGTGGCCTCCGATACTGAATGGTAACACGGTTTCACCGGAGTTATAGACACGATACGACACGATGACTTCTTCGCCAACAAGTTGATATGAAACGTTTAGCGTAAACGGGAAAGGATAGTGTTGGCGCGATTCAGCTGTATCGCTCAGTGTGAAACAGACGGACGTGGCAGACGATGAATCGATATCAAAAATAGCATCACGGGCAAAGCCGTGTTGGCTCATCGTATACGTGTTTCCTTCATACAAATATTGATCATCGAGCAACCGACCGACAATCGGAAAAAGAATCGGTGCCTGTCTCCCCCAATACGTGGGGTCCCCTTGCCAAAGAAATTCTTGTCCTTCTACTTTCCAACTAGTCATCTCCGCCCCTTGCGCCTTTAAGTTAATCTGTATTTTTTCATTTTGAAGTTGCACAATACACACGCTCCTTTACAGTTTATGATAAGTTAAGTGTAGAAATCTTGAGGAAAACAAACAAGGGGTAAATGATGCGCTTACAAAAAATCGTAATCGGAACGCTAATCCTTCTATTGATTGTTGGGCTTGCTTATAAAGGTTATGAAGAATATATGTCGACGTTAGAGGGAGATAAAGCGGTTCCGATTGTACAAGATGAATCGGTTTTGGGAGGGTTAGAAGTCGGACAGCAAGCTCCAGACTTCACTTTGAGCACGCTAGAAGGGGAACGTCTTTCTCTTTCTCAATATCAAGGAAAGCCGGTCGTGATTAACTTTTGGGCTTCGTGGTGTCCACCATGCCGGGATGAGTTCCCTGAACTCGTGTCTTTTGAAAAAGCGACGAATATTCCGGTTGTTGGAGTAAATGTCACGAAGAATGAACGACGTGGAAAAGAAGACGTGGAAGCATTCTTAGATGAGTATCCCGTCGATTTTCCGATTCTGTTAGATGAAGAGGCAGCTGTCGAGCAACGATATCGTGTTGTCGCATTACCGACAACGTACGTTCTAGATGCAAAAGGAATCATCGTGGCGAAACAGACGGGTCCAGTTGACGAAGCGTGGCTTCAAGGACAGGTTAGTCAATTATCAGAATGACACGTCATTCAAAAGCTGAACGATCTGCCCGGTTTGATTGGGCAGATCGTTCAGCTTTTGTAGTGTTGCTTAATCAACGCATCAAAGTTAGGGGTCATATCTTCTTCAAGATAATAGTGATGATTGTCTCGAATGATTGTATCACCAACACGTGCTTCGGATGGTAGGAATCGTCTAGGAATGAAACTTGAGCCATTATTCCATCTCAATACGGCATATTTTCCCTCGATCCGTACCAATGTACCGTACTTAATCATACCTCTTCCTCCTCGACGAGCAGCTTCTGTCTCTTTTTATCCTTACATCATGTATTCCCAAATTACATAAAAGCTACACCTCTTTACACGTGTCCGTCCATAGAAAGGGTGGGCGTTATGTTCGAGACCCGTGGATGTTATTAACAAGAAATGTGAAAAAAGTTTGAAGAAAACGCTTTCTTTTTTGGAGGCGGTCTTCTATAATAAAACCACGGGGTGATTATGACGAAACTGTGAACAATGGGGGGATGGTCATGTTTTCTTCTGCTATGATTGGATTGCTCGCTCTGACGGGAGTAACAATCTATGGGGTTGACCGTATGTTCACGGTCCGCTCAGAACGCATCACAAAGAAATAGGTCTACATAGGGGGATCGCAACGTCTTGGGGAGACGTTGCGATTTTTTTAATAGTCTTGTCGACGAGACCGACGATCGGTCTCTTTTTGTTCCACCATCTTCTGATTTCGTTCATGAACCCGATCGAAAAATGCGTGATCTGGCCAAGATGGAGACCAATGACGTTGTTCAGGAAGAGCTAGAATGTATTCTTCCGCAGCGCTCAACCGCTTAATCATTTGACTTCGATTATCACATAAATCACCATGCCCCGGTACGAACCATTGGATTTCATGTTCATAAATGATTGATTGCAACGTTTGTAACGTATCGAGATAGGCAGTCGGGTCGTGTTCGATAAATGGGGGCTCGATATTTGATCCGTAATCCCCACAAACGAGTAGATTCATCGATTCGATTAAAATCGACATGTGTGTCGCGTCATGGCCAGGTGTGGAGATGAATGTGACCGGTACTGAACCGAGCAAAAGCGTTTGATCGGGCTTGATCACGAGATCGATGTCGGGTTTTTGGATAGGACGATTGATGTAATGTTGCTCATAAAACTCACGAATCTCATTTAGCTGCTCAGATGAATCTGTCTCTACAAACGCTTGTGAGGCAATGGTTGTAGCATCGGTAAAGCCATAGGCTCCAATGATATGGTCAAAATGATGATGCGTAAAGATGACGTAAAGTGGACGGTCGTTGCGACGCAGCTCGATATCTCGGCGAATCGTGGCGATTTCTTCAGGGAGCCACGTCGGATCAATCAAAATAATAGCATCGGGTGTATCAATGAGAGTCGATGTCGTTCGCATCAACGCACTTTCATATACAGTAAATGATTGCAGTTTCGCTTGAATCAATGGAGTTCCTCCTCATTCGATTAGACTCATTTACTCTTTCCCCAAATCGCTTGAGAGAACAACAAAAAAGCAGAAAGTCGTGTGACTTTCTGCTTTTGCAAGGTCTCAACCGTGCAGTGTATGTGTGCGAGATGTTCTCGCGTATATGTCGATATTGGAGCGGGTGAAGAGAATCGAACTCTCGTCATCAGCTTGGAAGGCTGAGGTTTTACCATTAAACTACACCCGCGAAACGTTTTAACGTTACTTTGATATAATAGCATATACGATTCTATTTGCAAACCCTTTTTTAAAAAACTTTTTAGGTTGCAGAACCCTATCGACAACGAAGATAATAGAAAAAAGGAGAGAAATCAAATATGAGTGAACGGAAATCATATTTACAACTGATGGGTGAAGGATTTCGAATGTTGAAGCAGTCAAAACAAACGGATACCACGGTGTCTCTCCGGAATTGGACGTTTACGATTCATCACGATCACGAATGGTACGTTGTACTACGTACGAGTCGGATCAAGTGGATCGGGTTGCCGACCACAACGTTTCTTATACGTCCTGACACGATTCAAATAGGAGATTTAAAAATCACCCGTCACGAGGAATCGAATGAAGTACGTTTGACAATCGATGAAGAATGGGGATTGGAAAATAAGGTTGTTTGTGACAACCTAGAATGGGAAACATTCGTCGATGCGCTCAAACGAGTGAAGGGGGAGTAAGCGTGAGTGGAGAGAGGTTATATCGGATGGAAGCCGAGGCTCGGGGGAGTGCTTGGCGTGCCCGGGTGCTAACAGGGATTCAACGATTTCGATTTTACAAAGGAGAATTGCTCGCACCGACAAACCGCCCTTATGTCGTGCTGAGTATCTCGCAAGATGAAGGGGCCCTCCCTGACTTAATTGAAACCGATATGGGTGTCCTCTTGATACATGAACGGATAGGTCCCGTTTTTATGAATGTATGTCCGTATGATGTTCAACTCGTTCGGGTCGAACTTCATACGAGTACGGGAAAAACCGACCGTTATTGCGCACTCAATGTCCTTCGCCGCTTTGAAATCGAATACCTTGAGCATTCGAACGAATATCGTCCATTAAGTGCGGATCGACTCTATTTCCTATCTAATCAAACGGTCCGAATGAATTTATTTGGACATATGATTGCCCAAGACGTAAACAGCCAACGTCTTTACGTGACGGAACGGTTGAAGTATGCACTTCAAGCCAGGATGGTCACGGGGCTAGCATTTAAGCAAGTAAAGGAGAAAACAGCATGAAAGAGTATGAAATTGATGGGTGGTTCCGCCTGACATATCCGGAACATTATGAATACAGCGAAGAAGAAGACTACGTGAGTTTCTATTCGACGGAAGAGGATGCGCAAGGAACGCTTCAAATCTCAATTTATGAATCAGAAGATTCGCAAGAACCAAAGCAATCCGCAATGAGCGAGTTGAAAACGTTCTTAGGAGAGTTTCCGATCGACGTGAAAGTCGCACCGAGTGTGACCGATGAGACGAGTGACATGACGACGGCCTATGCGAGTGGGATTGAAGACGGCATGCATTTAGATGTATGGTCCTTGACCGACGGAACACGGCTCTTATTTTTAACATACGTAGCCGATCAGGTGACCGATGAAAAGATGGAGATTGAGTCCATCATCGATTCAATCGAATGGACATGAAATGAGACACGACGCCAGTTAGGGGCGCGTGTCTCATTTTTTTACTGATATTTTGGTACATCGAAGTTGAGCGTGTAAGCATCAAGAGATTGATAGATGTTATAGATACTAGTCGTCTGTTTCGCAGCCCATCCGATATCGGTTGCATATTGGTGAGTTCCGGGTGAAGACGGGTTGAAGCGCATCTTGTAGAGTGTGTTCTGCATGTATTGCGGATTGTTAATATATTTCGCTCCAATCCAGTAAGCTCCCCCAATGATTGCTTCTTTCGGTGAGAACCATTTTTGTTGGAAAGCGTACTTTGCGCCGTTCCCAAGCGGATTACTATCGGTAGCTTGTATTCCGTACATATTATAGACGGTTGCGGCAACAGGACGTTCCGGATAAATCCGATTCCCACTCGAGTTGATCAATGCATTCCCATCTTTATCGACAGGAACCCCTTTTGCAAGAAGTGACGTACCGTGTCCCGTTTCAAGGAGGGCATGCGAGAGAAGATAGACTTCGTTTACGCCGTACATGCTAGCCGCATCTACGAATGCTTGACCTTGTCCACTAAGTGTCCCTTTAGATGTGAGAACTTTGTTGAGCGTGGTCGCTGTTGTCCCAGCGCTCTTTGATAAATCTAAGAATTGATAGAATGAACGAGAGTTCGAATCAATCTGACTTGGATCGACATACGAGATAAGGTCATCTACTGACGCGCGACGCCATGTGTTGTCGAATACTCGAATGTTGTGTCCAGCCGGGCGTTTATACGAAATTGTATAGTATGTCCCCGTCTGACCAGTTATGGTTACAGTCTCACCTGTGTTGATTTGTCCATAGGCGTGAGATGTCAAAATCGGTCGACTTAAAATGTTTGCTGTCCCAACGACTGAACTCGGTGTCACATATCCAGTCATTGTGCCGTATTTCACTTTGTACCAAACTGTTGAACCGGAAGTGTAGCGGTCAACATATTGTATCGACGCCCCGTATGGAATCGTAACGAGTGAAGAAGAACTTGAGGAAGCAGTCATCTTCAGAGCTGTTCCTAAGCCCGAGATGACTGTCATCTCAGGCTTAACAATCGTTCCAGTCGAACCATTGACGCTAACCCAAGCGCGAGGTAAATATGCTTCATCATATCGATGTGCGTCGGTTTGAGCGAATTGAGCCATTTGGCGTTCTGCCATCTGGCGAACCGTCATTGGATAACTTGTATATGAAACTTTTTTCGTGATGCCTGTCGCAGGTGGAGTCGTTGTGACAGGTACGACGTAATCGGTATGAATATAGTTACCACTATACGTTCCATTCGTGAGAAGAGCCCAGTCTGAGCCGACAATCGGTTTGATGTTGACAATCGTTCCTGTACTTAACGTTCCGACTTTATTTGCTGTCGTTACTTCAGGAGTAGACCGAACGTTGAGCGGTTCGTTCCCATCTACATAGATGCGAACTTGACGTTCTTCTTCGTATTGTTCGTCTGACGGTGCTGTTTTCGAGAAGTGATCCGCCGTCGCATAACCTGTGATTGGGCCGTATTCAATTTTAAAGAATCGTTCCGTGAGGCCAGGTTCAGATACTTGTTGAACTTTCGTACCGAACGGAATGACCGCAATTTTAACCTTTTCAGCATCAGAACGGTTATATAAGACGACATCGCGAGTTGTATAGTAATCTGTTTTCACAATAACCTCTGGATTTTTCAATGAGAAGTGACTAGAGCCTGCATATCCTGTTTTGCCATCATAGCGAATCTTGAACCATGAACTAGATAGACCACTTTGCGAGACTTGTTCCACTTTTGCACCGAACGGAATCGTCGCAATCTTTGTTGCTCCGGCTGCAGAAGAACTATACATCGCCACATTTCGAATCGCAAAGTATGGTGTGATCGTCACTTCTTCAGGTGCCTTCGTTGAAAAATGGCGAGCGGCAGCGAAGCCAGTGACTCCATCATATTCGATTTTGAACCAAGAGTCGGATAGGTTGGCGTCAGAAACTTGTACCACTTTCGTTCCTTCTTTGATCGTGCGGAGGCGAGCCGCTCCGGAAGCGGAAGACTCATACAGTACTAGGTCTCGAACCGCATAATATGTTGTTTTGACGACTGCTTCAGGTTTTGATGTCGAGAAGTTACGTGCAGCTGCATAACCGACAGTGTCCCCGTATTGGACTTTATACCAAGATGAACTCAATCCGTTCACGTACACACGCTTCACTTCTGCTCCGAGTGGAATCGTTGCGATTTTTGATGCACCCGTTCCTGAACCGTTGTAGAGCGCAACATTTTTCACTGCGTAATATGTCGTGACTGCTTCTGGAGCAAGGGGAGTCGCTGTAAAATTACGTGCTGGTGCATAACCGACGAGTGAACCGTATTCGATTTTGTACCAAGATCCCGTCGCACCCAATGAATCGAGGTAAGTGACGTGCGCGCCTTCTGGAATCGTTGCGATTTTTGACGCGCCAGTACCGGTCTTGTCATATAGAACGGCTGTCTTAGAAGCGTAAAATGAAGGATTCGTTTCGCTAAAGTATCGTGCGGCCACATATCCAGTATATGTACCGAATTGTACCTTATACCAAGACCCTGTCGCACCGTGAGTAGAAAGATGCGTCACGAGTGATCCTTTCGGGATGACCGTTTCGATTGAAGCAGATGTTGACATCGACGACCGAAGATTGACGTTCATTTCAGCCACATATAATGAAGCGGACGTTGTAGATGCTTTTGTAATGGATGAACCCATCGTCAAATACGTAGAAGAAACGTAACGTTTCTGTCCCTCGAAGCTGATTTGTGCCCATTCATCATTTACGGCATACACATCTACCGACGTTCCTTCCGTTAACTTGCCGACGATTGAAGACGATGTCGATGAATCAGACCGTACATTTAAAATGGGTGTGTTGACTGTTCCTTCAGATGTTGCTGCGTATGATTGGAGAGGCGCAACGGTGCTCAGAATCGTTCCTGAGACGATGACGGCTACTCCTAATCGTGAGAGTGTCGATTTCAATATGTTACCCCTTTCGGATGAAAAAACATGATAAAAATGATTGCGGTCTAAGTATAACGCACTTAAAAATTGGAAAGAAGAAGTAAAATTTTAAAAAAGGTAAATGGTTAAAATATCTTTTCCGAAATCAGGTAAATAAAAACCCCCCTTATAAAAGGAGGTTGAGTAAATTAATGGGTTTTGATTTGCTTCATCCAAGAAAGGATATCCAACCAAACTTGTTCACGGTGAGCTTCGCGAAGGATTTCATGTCGGGCATTGTCGTATGTGACGACAGAGAGTTCGATATCCGCTTTACGATATTTTTGAATGATTCCGTTCAACCCCTCGCCGTCATGAGTGACGGGATCGTCCACTCCAGCAACGAATAAAACTGGAAGTGACTTCGGATGTTCATGAATACGTGCGGATGTCGTGACATCTAATGAGGCGCGGGTCACCTCATGTAAGAAGCCAAGGGACGGTAGTCCACCGCAATTTGGATCTTCAATATAGGAGTCAACCTCATCGGGCACGCTCGAGAGCCAATCACTATCTGTTCGAGCTGGTAAAAATTTTAGGTTGTAGCGTCCGAACAAGAGTCGTTCAAAAAATTTAGATTGGTGTGTCGCGCCTTTTCGATTCATCGCAGTAGCAATCAAGCGATGACCGATTTCCCCTGCGACTCCAGGGTGTGGAGGCGGGGCGACGACAATCACGCCAGATAAAGCGTGTCCCATGACTTGTCCGAGTCGTCGTGCGAGAAGTGAGCCGAAGCTATGACCTAACAGATAAGTCGGACGCTCATCCTCATGCTGGTTAATGAGATACTGGGCATCATCGACGAGTTGCTGAAATCCAGTCTCTGGCGCAAGATGGCCGTAAGTGTTTTGGTCATGGGCGCTAGTGCCCGCACCTCGCAAGTCACATACAAACACATCGTATCCATTATTTGCCATAAAATGCGCGAACTCAATATATCTTTCATGATGTTCGAGCATCCCATGAAACATGAATATTTTTCCAATTGATTGATCTGCCTGCACGTGCATCACTTCCGTTTGATACCCGTCAGGATACGTCAACTCCGATACGATCATCTGTCATCCCCCTATTAGAAAAGTCCGATTGCTTTTCCGGATTCATCAATTCCCATATTGAGAGCTGCCGGATGTTTTGGCAAGCCTGGCATCGTCAGCACGTTTCCTGTCAAGGCGACGAGGAATCCTGCTCCCACTGATGGTTTCAATTCGCGAACGGTGATCGTGAATCCTTGTTGATAACCGAATTTTGAAGGGTCGTCAGAGAGGGAGAACGGTGTCTTCGCCATACATATTGGGAGGTCGGCCCACCCATTTGTTTCGATGGCTTGAATCTGTTTTTGTGCTTTTGGTGTGAACGTGACATCCGCGGCACCATATACTTCCCGGGCAATCGTCTTGATTTTGTGTTCAATCGAGTCAGTTAATTCATAAAGTGGAGATAGCTTGCTTTCTTTTGATTCCACCGCATCAATGACGGCTTCGGCCAACTGGTGACCACCAAGTCCACCATTCGCCCATACCTCACTCAATGAAGCGCGGATATCATGTGCAGTACACCAATCAAGAACGGCAGCGAGCTCATCTTCTGTATCTGAATTGAAACGATTTAAAGCGACAACAGTCGGAAGTCCGAGCTTTTTCATCGTGTCGATATGTTTGGCGAGTAACTTCATTCCTTGACCGACTGCACCGACATTTTCGATATGAAGCTGATCCTTAGATACACCTCCATGCATTTTTAGAGCACGTACGGTCGCAACGAGAACGACCGCATCGGGATTTAATTCTCCAACTCGAGATTTGATGTGACAGAATTTTTCAGCTCCGAGGTCTGCACCGAAACCGGCTTCCGTCACGACATATTCACCAAGCTTCAAAGCTGTCTTTGTTGCGATCAATGAGTTACATCCGTGCGCAATGTTCGCAAACGGTCCACCGTGGACGAGAGCCGGGGTTTGTTCAAGTGTTTGGACAAGGTTTGGTTTAAATGCCTCTTTTAAAAGTAATGTTGCCGCGCCTGCCGCACCAATTTGTTCGGCGGTGATTGGTTCTTGTTGATGGTCATAAGCGACGACGATTCGCTTGATTCGTTCTTCGAGGTCATTCAAAGAATCCGCGAGACAAAGGATGGCCATAATTTCGGAAGCGACAGTAATATCAAATCCGTCCTCACGCGGTACTCCATGAGCGGTACCCCCAAGTCCGACGGTGACATGACGTAGCGCACGGTCGTTCAAGTCGAGAACTCGTTTCCATACGATTCGGCGAACGTCGATCCCGAGATCATTTCCCTGATGAAGATGATTGTCGATCATGGCACTAATTGTGTTGTGTGCCGACGTAATCGCATGCATGTCTCCTGTGAAATGGAGGTTGATGTCCTCCATCGGGAGAACTTGACTGAAGCCACCACCGGCTGCGCCGCCCTTTAAGCCCATTGTTGGTCCGAGTGAAGGTTCGCGAAGACAAACGATTGCTTGTTTGTCCAACTGATTCAAGGCTTGACCGAGACCGACCGTGACCGTTGATTTTCCTTCTCCGGCTGGCGTTGGATTGATTGCAGTAACGAGTACAAGTTTTCCGTCTTTTCGTGTCTTCACACGTTCGAGGACATCATAAGAAAGTTTGGCTTTATATTTTCCATAAAGATCAAGGTCGTCTTCTTGTAGTCCGATTTTTGCTGCAACTTCTTTGATCGGCAATGTTTTAGCTTGTTGGGCGATGGTTAAGTCGGATAATGGTTTCGTTGTTGTCATGTGAAAGTACCTCCGTTTATCGAACGATGTGTTTTAATATATTGAATAATATTCGTGATTAACGTCATAAAAAACAGAACGGATAGTTTGGAGTACAATCCGTTCGTATTGTCATTGATTTTATCATAACTCATCATTCCTTGAATTTCATTCATTCCGTTCAATATTTTCCACCCTTTCTGTCAAATGTATCCGTTTTCATAAAGAGCTCTTCACGATACATTGATAGTGGAGGCGATACACATGACTGAGACTGCAAAACGGACGAAACGAAGACGAAATTGGAAGAAGCCTGCGAGTTTTATAGCATTTGTCGGACCCGCTTTTTTGGCTTTTGTCGCCATTGTACTGATCCCGTTCTTCAATGGAATCTACTATAGTTTCACGGATTGGAACGGTGTGACAGGCGAGTTGAATTTTATCGGATTCGATAACTATCAACGATTATTTTTGGAAGATGAGCAATTCCGAGCTTCTTTTTGGATAACAACAAAATATACGATTGTATCTGTCTTATTGACGAATATCGTCGGATTTTCTTTAGCATTATTGTTGACGATGAATATTAAAACACGAAATTTCTTACGTACAATTTTCTTCATGCCGAACTTGATTGGTGGATTGATTCTCGGATTCATTTGGCAGTTCATTTACGTGAAAGGATTTGCCTCGATTGGGGCGTTGACGGGATGGAGTCTATTTGAACTACCGTGGCTCGGAGATGCGCAAACGGCATTTTGGGGAATCGTGATCGTCGCAATCTGGCAAGGTGGCGGCTACGTCATGGTCATCTATATCGCAGCATTACAGAATGTACCGACCGATTTGATGGAGGCGGCTCGAATTGATGGAGCGAACCGTTTCAAGATGCTTCGTCACATTACCTTGCCGATGATTATGCCATCCATCACGATTTGTTTATTCTTAACGATTTCATGGTCGTTCAAAGTGTTTGATACGAACTTGTCGCTGACAAATGGAGGACCGTTCAAATCGACCGAGATGTTGGCTTTAAACATTTACACAGAATCCTTCGTCAATAACAATTATGGTCTTGGCTCAGCTAAAGCGGTCATCTTCTTCTTGGTCGTGGCTGCGATTACGGTGACGCAAGTGTACGTGACGAAAAAACGGGAGGTGGAAGCATGACGACGGAAAAATTGGAACGAATCGAGAAAAAATTGGATGAAACACCAAAGCTCGTCCCGAAGCGGCCTCTCCGCCCGGGAGCGTATTCTTGGAATCTCGGAGTCATTGAACTCGTCGCTATTCTGCTCGGACTTCTTTATTTGGTGCCATTCTATTACGTTGTCGCCAACTCGTTCAAATCGATGGCCGAAATCTTTACGAATACTTCCGCCTTACCGAACGAATGGTTGACGTCGAACTATACGGAAGCATGGGAAGCGATGAATTATGGACGCGTGTTTCTAAACTCACTTCTCATCACGTTTGGTGCAAATGCAATCATCGTTATCTTTACTTCGATGGCAGCATGGAAACTCGTTCGTACGAAACATTGGGTCTCCACGATGATTTTTTTCTTATTCGTGGCAGCTATGGTCATTCCGTTTCAATCTATCATGATTCCGCTTGTAAAGGTTTCGAGCGTCCTTGGGTTGTTGAACAGTCATTGGGGACTGATGGTCATGTATCTTGGGTTCGGTTCTGGAATCTCCGTGTTTCTCTACCATGGGTTCATGAAGTCCATTCCTGAAGAAATTGAAGAAGCGGCCATCATTGACGGATGTTCGACATGGGGTGTATTTTGGCGAATAGTTTTTCCGCTACTAAAGCCAATCACGGTGACAATCGTCATCTTGAACAGTCTCTGGATTTGGAACGACTTCCTATTGCCGTCTCTCGTTCTTCGTGATGTGGAATTACGGACCATCCCGCTCGCGACGTTCTATTTCTTTGGACAATATACAAAACAGTGGGATCTTGCGTTAGCTGGTTTAGTGTTAGGAATCGTTCCCCTTTTGGTCTTCTTCTTCGGTATGCAAAAGCATATCATCAAAGGGATCACGAGTGGTTCGATTAAATAACCCTCCTAAGGGAATCCTCCGTTCGCTACACGGAGGATTATTTTTTTTTTGAAAAACCGTTGACATTATTCAGAATATTTATAATAATGAATTCAATTCAATTGTGAACGACGTCGAAAGGACGAGTACATGAAGGTAGTGAGTCAAGCGATCCGGGGGAGGTGAGAGCCCGGTCTTAACCCTTCGTCGAAAAACTTCCTGGAGTCGCTACCCGAACGCTTTGCCAGTAGACGTAGCCGGACCGCTCCCCGTTATCGGAGCTACGAGATGTTTGTCTCGAAAAAGTGAGTAGATTCGTCTACTAATTTGGGTGGCACCGCGGAACCGAAGTCTTCCGTCCCATGTTCGATGGGATTGGAGGGCTTTTTTTCATGGCTTCACTCCCAAATATTCCACAATTGGAGGAAACGGAAAATGACAACAGCAACAAGCACGATGAAGGAAAGACAGCAGACAATCGGAGCAGTAAAGGCACTCTTCGAGGAGAAAGTCTCGCGTGAACTCGGACTCACACAAGTACAGGCGCCGTTATTCGTCGAATCAGCAAGTGGTGTCAACGATCATCTGAACGGTGTGGAGCGCATCATTCAGTTTGATACGATGTATCCAGGCCATGAACTTGAAATCGTTCAATCGCTTGCGAAATGGAAACGAGAGGCACTCGGACGTTATGGATTTGGTGTCGGAGAAGGATTGTATACTCAAATGCGAGCAATTCGTCGTGATGAAGAGCTCGATGCGACGCATTCTCTCTTTGTCGATCAGTGGGACTGGGAGCGAGTCATTGCTCGAGAAGAGCGGACGATGGAGTATTTAAAAGCAACGGTCGAGTCGATTTATGTGGCACTCCGTGAAACAGAGTCGGAAGTGGAAAGAGCGTATGGTATTGAAGCGATTCTTCCAGATGCCATTCATTTCATCACGAGCCAAGAGCTAGAGGATGCGTATCCGACGATGACTCCGAAAGAGCGTGAGAGTGCAATTTGTAAAGAGTACGGCGCGGTTTTCATCTCGCAAATTGGAGACAAACTCGCTTCAGGTATGAAACATGATGGACGTGCGGCGGACTATGATGACTGGTCGCTCAACGGTGACATTCTCGTTTGGCACCCTGAACTTGAGTCGGCATTTGAATTATCGTCGATGGGGATTCGTGTAGACGAGGTGACTCTTGAAGCACAACTTCAAAAAGCCGGGGCCGAAGAAAAACGTGCTTATCCATTCCATCAAGGTGTGCTCGAAGGAACACTTCCGCTCACGATTGGTGGAGGCATCGGTCAATCCCGTGTAGCGATGTATCTCTTACGTGCACGTCATATCGGTGAAGTCCAAACATCGGTCTGGCCAAAAGAAGTGATTCAGTCGTGCAAAGATGCTGGTATCAGCTTGTTGTAATATAAAAATAATTAGAAACAGGGAACAGGACTCGTTAAAACGGGTCTTGTTTTTCTGTGCAACATTTTCCACCCTATCCGTCAATTTTGACACCTACATATTGGAAGCGTTTTCATTTAAAGTTGGTTTTGTAAAGAATGGATGAGATTAAGGGAGGAAATGAGATGAAGCGGAAGTGGAAATTATCGACAGCGGTTATGACAGCCGGAATGGTTTTATCACTCGCGGCATGTGGTGGAGGATCACTGACGGACGAAGGGTCTTCTGAAGGAAATGCGGACAGCGGAGATAAAAAAGACGTCACGTTGAACGTCTTCCAATTCAAAGCGGAGATCGCCAAAGATCTTGAAGCGATGGCAAAAGAGTATGAAGAAGAAACGGGTGTCAAAGTGACCGTTCAAACGGTCGGTGGCGGTGCGGACTATGGTGCGGCCTTAAAATCACAATTTGCTTCAGGAAACGAACCAGACATTTTCAACAACGGTGGATTCACGGAAGCACAAACATGGAAAGACAAACTCGAGGACTTATCGAGTGAGAAATGGGTAGGAGACTTGACCGAAGTCGCCAAAGAACCGATGACGATGGACGGTAAACTGTATGGTATGCCGATGAATCTTGAAGGGTACGGTTTTATTTATAATAAAGAACTGTTTGAAAAAGCAGGCATCGATGAGTTGCCAAAAACGCTTTCTGAATTGACTACTGCAGCTGAAAAATTAGATAAGGCGGGAGTTACACCATTCTCTGTCGGTTATGCAGAGTTTTGGATTTTAGGAATTCACTTATTAAATATCCCGATGGCTCAGCAAGATGATCCAGATGCGTTTATTCAAGCGCTTAACGAAAATAAAGCGAAGTTTGAAGACAACGAACAGTTCCAGGAATTCTTGAAGCTGTTTGATTTGACGATTAAATACGGGAATAAAAATCCACTGACGACAGACTATAACACTCAAGTCACACAGTTCGCTCAAGGAGAGACAGCGATGCTCCAACAAGGAAACTGGGCACAACAGATGATCTTTGATGTCAATCCGGATATAGAGATGGGCTTCGTTCCAATCCCGATCAACGACGATGCTGAGAAGATGGACCGACTCCCGGTCGGTGTCCCGAACAACTGGGTCGTCAACAAAAACTCGAAGTATAAAGAAGAAGCAAAAGATTTCTTAGAGTGGATGGCGACGTCTGATACAGGTAAAGACTACATGGTCAACAAGTTCAAATTTATCCCGGCCTTCAAGTCGGTTGAAGCGAATGATCTTGGACCACTTGCAGATGATATCTTAGCCTATTCAAATGAAGGGAAGACAATCTCTTGGAACTGGTTCAAGTATCCGGATGGTGCCGTGAATGAATATGGTGCACTCATGCAGGCGTATGTTGGTGAACAAAAAACAGGTGAAGAAATGCTTCAAGACTTCACTAAAGTTTGGCAAGACAAAGTGAAATAAAGAATACACAGACGGTGAAACGACCCCTTCACCGTTTGTGTTTTTTTTATGAAGAAACTGTCACAGGAACCCCATACAAACCACACACATACCTATGGGGGTTTCAGTAGAATGGATGTTGTAAGCGCTTATGAGAAGGAGGGGGCATGAAACGGTTACTGATATTCATCCTATTTATGTGTTGGATGCCGCATGCGAATGCGGAAGGAGCATCGATTCCGGTGACTGAACCGATTGTTATCGAATCGAATAACAGTTTTGATGGGGCTGGAAAAACGTATACGAGTTGTGGTCATCCCGCTTTTATTATAAAAGGAACGGGTGCAGTGCTTGAACGTGTGTCGATTCAGCAGTGCGAGGGTGATGAGGCACCGGCGATTCACGTATCTGGTCTTGGACATCAGCTACTCGATGTGTCGATTGAGTCTTCAGGTACCGGTCTGTTGATTGAAGATAGTTACGGTGTTCGTGTCATACGAACTGCTGTGTATGGGAACGGCCAGGCGGATGGAGTCGCACTTCTAAATAGCGAAGCGGCAGAATTAAAAGGAGTCGTTGTCAAAGGTGTGCGAGATGGGATTTACATAGAAAACGGGTCCCAGCACACGATTGTTCGACCGGTTATTTCCTATTCTCGATATGGCATTCATTTGATGTTTCCGACCGACCTTGTGATTTCGGTACCGGAACTACATCATAACTTGACAGGTGCGATGATTATGGGAACGAATCGGGTCGTTTTCAAAAATGGGAATGTGCACGACCAATTCGGCGGAACGGCGACGGGATTGATGTTATATGAGGCCGTCGACACAACAATTGAGATGACGAATATTTACGGAAATCATATCGGTTTATATGCGGAGCAGTCAGAAGGAACGATTCTTGAACGGAATGCGATCAATGGAAACGATATTGGATTTCAATTGAAACAAGCAACAGGGATGATGATTCTTCAAAATAATCTACTAGGGAATCGTGAATCGGTGACAATGGTCGAGTCATATGAAAATATTGTGCAAGGTAATGTTTGGGATGGTACGACACTTGACCTAGACCGTGACGGTTATAGTGAGATTCCATTTCGTACCGATCCGTATTTATTTTTATTAACGGATTCATATGAGGCATTTGAATTATTGTACGGGTCACCGGGTCTTCTTCTACTAGAAAACATACTGAGAAGCCCGGAAGACTTATCTTTGACAGATATTACGCCACAAACCTATTCCGCGACGTGGCAATGGAACGGTTCGATTTGGAGCTTAGGGAGTATCATTTTATTCATCATGATTTGGATAATTGGGAGGAAAAGACATGAAATCGTATAAACAAGTAGCAGGATTATTATCAGTAGCAGGACTATCTTTAGCACTCGGTGCATGTTCAAGTGCATCGGCAGAACCGTTTGATATCAAATGGGGCGAAACCGAATGTGAAGTATGTAAAATGAAAATTATGGATGAGCAGTTTGCAGCGGAAGCGATCATGGAAAATGAAAAAGGATATGCATTTGATGACATCGGTTGTCTCATGCGAGATTGGTATCCTGAACAAAAAGAAGAAGACATCGCTGCAATGTATGTGAAGGACTTCAATACGAAAGATTGGGTCGAATTAGACGAAGCGATGTTTGTTTACGACAAAGAGTCAAAAACACCGATGGCTTATAATATTCTCTCGTTCGCAAAAGAGGCAGACGCTGAAGCCTATATGGAAGACAATGGCGGCGAAATGATGGACTTTGATCAATTAAAAGATCATACGTGGGAACGCGGCGAGATGAAGATGATGATGGACGGCGAAGGTTCGATGGACCATAATCATGATGGTGATACGGAAATGGACATGGAAATGGAAGAAGAAGGGCAGTAAACGATGTCGTTATGGAGAATGGAATGGGCACGCACCCTACGGCAACGAGAAAATTACGTTTTCTTATTCACATGGGTTCTCACGCTCGTTCTACTAGGGGGGCTTGGACAAGCATTACCGGTTGCTGCGAACTATACGAATATAAGCGCAACGCTCATCACGGTGCTCGGTTTGTTGCTCCCTCTTTTTATTTTATTGACGACGGCACTCCATTGGGGGCAAGAGCGGGAGTCGAAGCGACTGAACTTGCTGTCAACGTTCACCTATCCGAAGTGGAAGCTGATTTTCGTTCGGTTCAGCACTTTTTTGGTCACGCAAGTACTCATTCTATTATTGGCATTCCTCATTGCCTCGCTCGTGGTCGGGCAATCGATTCAGACATGGATGATTCTGCTTTCCTATGCGATTGGATTGACGATCTATGCTGCAGCGCTCGGTACGTTACTTGGGTTAGTGGGACGTACGCGGATTCGGGCGATATTGCTTGCTTTTTTAACGTGGGTCCTCCTCATATTACTTTGGCCGACAATTCTCGTGACCATCATTTCCTGGCTCCCTTACGGCATGCAAGTGAACGGGATGATCGTTATGTTGTTTATGAATGGATTTGATTTGATGCGAATTTGGGCCAGTACAGCGGCGTCATCATCAGACGTTTTTGGAGATGTCTATCTTGATCTATTGAGTTGGATGAATCGACCGATTGGGTATGCAGTGGTTTGGGCGACCTTACTTACGATGAGTGGCTTCTTACTATGGCTTGCTTCGATATTGGTTTGGAGGAAAACGTCATGATTAACTGTGTAGACGTAGGCAAAAAGTATGGTAATACATGGTCGCTCCATCCTATTCGTGAAGAAATTAATCCGGGGCGAATTGTTGCATTATGCGGGAGCAACGGAGCTGGGAAATCGACGCTTTTGAATCTAATGAACGGTACGATTGAACCGAGCACCGGGATCATTCAATTGAACGGCTATACAATCAAACAACGGACGAAATATAATCAAAACTTTGGATACATGCCGGACGATTTCTCATTTGACGGCGCATGGACAGTTGAAGAGACGTTTGCTTATTATTCTTTTTTGCAAGGGGCACGCCCGATTCCTAAAATTCTTGAGCGGGTCGGATTGTATGAACATAAGCAAAAGCGCGTCGCCGAACTCTCGAAAGGGATGCGCCAACGGCTCCTGCTGTCTCAAGCACTTGTGAGCGAACCGGATATTCTTTTACTAGATGAGCCGACGAATGGCCTAGACCCCATTTGGATGCATACACTCGGAGACATATTACGACAGGAAGCCGAGCGAGGGGCGACCATCGTGTTTTCAACGCATCAGTTGGACGTTGCTGCTATGTTGTCAGACGAAGTCTGGATGATGCGAGCAGGTTCTGTTTGTGGGAAGGTATATGTTCAAGAAGAACAGGCCGCATACGAACGACTGAGAGAATTCTTTTTCGAATCGAAAGATGACACTTGTCAAATAGACGTGGCTCGCACAAAATAATAGACAGTTGAAGTGGTGCTCGGAACCTTCCGACGCCACTATTTTTTTGGGGAGATGGAATGGATGAGAAAAAATGTGACGGTTGCTCTTTTGTTGGCAACCTTTTTAGCGGCAATTGAAGGAACGGTCGTATCAGTTGCGACACCGGTTATCGCTAGCGAATTGAACGGAGCGACGCTCGTCAGTTGGGTGTTTGCTGCCTTTTTACTATTTACAGCGGTATCGACACCGATTTATGGGAAAGTAGCAGATTTGTTCGGGCGTAAACGTGTCTTGTTGTTTGGAATCGGATTATTTACACTATCCTCATTATTGTGTGGACTGGCGACATCGATGGAACAATTGATCGTCTTTCGAGCACTGCAAGGTTTGGGGGCTGGTGCGGTACTCCCGATTTCGATGACGATTATCGGTGATTTATATAAATATGAAGAGCGTGGAAAGATTCAAGGGATTTTAAGCGCGGTTTGGGGGGTATCGGGTGTACTCGGTCCCGTTATCGGCGGATTTTTAGTTGAAACGTTATCATGGCGTTACGTATTCTTATTGAACGTGCCGTTTGCCTTACTCTCATTCATCATGATTATCATCTTTTATAAAGAGAACGTCACCGAGACGAGTGAACGAATCGATTTGAAAGGGGCCCTTTTGTTTGCTAGTGGAACTACCGCATTTTTATATGCCCTCATCACGTTCAGTGAAACGAATGAATGGACGACGACGATCGTCGGAAGTGGAATGTTAAGTATCGTTTTGTTAGGTAGTTTCTTCTTATCGGAACGAAAAGCAAAATCTCCCTTGTTGCCGCTTGACTTGTTAAAGCAGCCAACGATTGCCGCAATCAACGGTTCGGTCTTCTTTGCAGCCTGGGTACTCGTCTCCATGTCAGCCTATATTCCAATCTGGGCACAAGCTGTTTTGGGCAAGACGGCGACAGAGGCCGGATTTATGCTGATGCCATTATCTGTTGCGTGGACATTCACGTCGATTATCGGTGGACGGACACTCGGTGTGGCTTCTCCGAGACGGCGTGCCATGATTGGAATGGGGTTACTCGTCATCGGGACACTCACGTTAACGCTATTGTCACAGTCTAGTTCGGACGTGTGGGTATATAGTGCAGTGGCGTTGATTGGTGTCGGATTTGGATTGTCCCAGCCGATGTTTATCGTCGTCCTGCAAACCGTCGTCTCGTATCAACAACGCGGAACGGCGACTGCGACCAATTCATTTTTAAGTACAGTCGGTCAAACGCTCGGTGTCGCTGTGTTTGGGGCGGTTTTCAATTTTGTCGTTCTTAACGACTTTAAAGAAAGCAGCTCGTTATCCAAAGTGTCTTTGGAAGATTTCTTTAATCAACGTGTGACGGAGACGCTAAGCGCCTCTGTCCGTCTGCAAGGTGAACAAATCATCGCGACCGGATTGAACAGTATATTTATCGGGGCGATGGTCGCCGCAATCATCGCGTTTATCATTGCGTCCCGATTACCAACGCACCGACCTGAACCTTCACAACATTCTTAAAACAAGGGTATGATGAAGGAAAGGGAGGCGAACCGACATGAAACGTCAAATCGGGGTTGTGACACTATTATTTCTTATAGGATGTACGCCAGAATCGACAAATGAGGGCTCGGAACAACCGCCTACAGAAGAATCGGTAGAGACTACGGATGAATCGAGCATCGCTGAAGAGTCGGACCTTAACATTGGAGAAGTGACACCAATCGTTGAAAACTTGGACATCCCTTGGTCAATCGCTCGTACACCGGACGGATGGTTCGTATCGGAACGTGGCGGAACGATCACCGTGATCGATGATTCGGGTCGCGCGACGCAATCTGCAGTGAACTTGAAGGAAGACGTATTTGAGATTGGTGAAGGGGGACTCCTTGGCATCGCGTTAAGTGACGATTTTGAATCGAGCGGAATCCTTTACGCGTATCACACATACGGCTCGTCAGGAAGAGACGTGCAGAATCGTGTAGTGGAATTGACGTGGGACGGGGAACGTTTCGAAGAGACAGACGTCGTGCTTGACGAGATTCCAGGGGCACGCTTCCACAATGGAGGGCGTCTGCTAATCGATGGTGAGTATCTTTGGGTGACGACGGGCGATGCGCTCGTGCCAGAACTTGCTCAAGACGAGTCATCTTTGGCAGGGAAGATTTTACGAATTCCATTATCGGGTGAAGGCGAACCGACCGACTGGATCTATTCGCTTGGTCATCGGAATCCACAAGGGCTGAGTCGGATTGACGACGTTCTCTATGCGAGCGAGCATGGAGCGAGTGGACATGACGAGGTCAACGTGATTGAAGAAGGGAACAATTATGGCTGGCCCATCATTGAAGGAAACGAGCAACAAGAAGGTCTTGTCACGCCATGGTTTGAAGTCGGTGAGACGTCTTGGGCGCCGTCTGGTATTGCGACAGATGAACGATATGTATATATGGCGACACTTCGGAACGAGCGTCTCGTCGCCATCAACCGAGAGACGAAACAAGTGACGACGATTGTCGAAGGGGTAGGGCGGATTCGCGATGTATGGTTAGACGACGATACGTTGTATTTTATTTCGAATAATACGGACGGACGCGGCAATCCACAATCGCAAGACGACAAACTTTATCAAGTGACCATTCGATAGAAACTGACGAATCCGTCAGTTTCTATTTTTTCATTGTCTCTTCTGGAATGAAAGGTATAATTAAACATGTATTTTGGGAAAAGAAGGAGAAATTAGATGAAACATTCAAACTTGGTACATAAACGAGAAAACTTATACTTCTCATTATTAGTCGCAGCAAGCGTACTCGTCTTGATTTTAGGAATCGTACTGACGATTGCATCATTCGGTCTTTTCTTGTGGATCATTGGGACGATCTTAGCACTCTCGATGTTTACACACTGGATTCAGATTGGGTATATTCGGACGAACGGTGTCAAAGTGACGGCACGGCAGTTCACAGAGCTTCATGAGCTGGTTCAACGCGTCGGGGCTGAGATGGGTATTCGTTTGTTGCCAGATGTGTATATCTTACAGGCCGGTGGCGTGTTAAATGCTTTCGCCACACGATTCTTCCAAAAGAATATGGTCATTTTATATTCTGACGTCGTGGAATTGACACGTACTGGACAGACGAAAGAAGTCGAATTCGTCATCGCGCACGAGTTGGCACACATTCGCCGAAACCATGTCCAAAAACAATGGGTGGTCTTACTCGGTAGTATCATTCCGTTCTTAGGTTCGGCATACTCACGCGCATGTGAATACACGTGTGACCGGATGGCAGCTCATTATCTTCAAGATTTTGGAGCGGCGAAACGAGCGTTGACAGTACTCGCAATCGGGGGACCGCTCGCTAAAGAAGTGAATGAGTTTGACTATCTATACGAAGCAAGCCGAGAAAATGGGTTCATTGCGAAGTATAGTGAATTGTTGTCGACACATCCGACGTTACCGAAACGCATCGCAGCGATTGCGACACATGCCGGTGAAGAAAACGTACCGATGTTCAAGACGGCGGGATATGTGAAGGCGTCTATCATTACAGCGATTCTCTTAACTGTCATCGGAAATGGGGCAATCATTGCGTTCCTCGTCATGAATGATGATTTATCTGACATTGTCGCATCGGCTATGAGTGAGGATATTGAAAATGACTGGGCGACGGAACAGGAAGAACCAATTCAAGAATTGACGTATGCCAATGCCAGTTATGAGGATATTGAAGCTGAACTCGCGAACGGGGCTGACGTGAACATCCAAGACGAGTATGGAGACACGCCGCTCCATAACCTGTTCTACAACGATGACGTTGATCCAGAAACGGTCCGACTTTTGCTTGAAAATGGTGCAGATGTCACGATTGAAAACGAAGACGGCATGAAACCGATTGACGTGGCAAGAGACTGGGGACATGGTCCTCGAATCATTGAATTGATGGAATCGCATCAATAAAGAATTGATCCTTGTTTCGAAAGAGACAAGGGTCTTTTTTTATGATTATTGCAAACGTTTGCATAGCGCGTGATATACTGATGAGGTAGGAGGGATATCGGTGAGTAGTATTCGTACAAAGTTAACGGGAATGATTGCGTTGACCATCATCGTACCGGTCATCGTGGCGACCATCATTTCATTTTGGTATGTAGAGGACCGAGAGCGTGAACGTGGTCTCGAGATGACCGAATGGTCGCTTGAGCGGGGGACGCGTCAGATGGAACGATACATCTCTGACTTGAGTAGGCTGCCGACAAGTTTATATGCAGATCGTGATGTATTAGACATATTGGAATATGGACCAGGTCTATCACTCAGGCAAACAGAGATTGAAGTGAGGCGGGCACTTCTTGCGATGTATCTTTCGCGGGAAGATGTGGCCCAAATTCAGTTGTTAATGCTTGAAGACATGGACTCATTTGCAGCCTATAAAATGAAGGTATCGCCACGTTCGAAAAAAGAACCGAGCGCTGTCCAACAACAGCTATTGGACAATTCGAAAAGTCGTGTATTGCTGGAAGCTTCACATCCGCTGATTCCCTATCATGACTTTGGACCAATCATGACACAAGAAGACGTCGTCACCCTCCATTTCAGACTCGATAAAATTGAAACGGATGAGCCACTTGCCATTCTGTCGCTTGATATCCCAGAAGACTCGTTTATCGGACAGTTGGCTTCTCTTCAAAACAGTCCGGACGAAAGTTTATGGTTCGTCGGTGAGGACAGTCGCGTGTTTGCCCATCTTGGAGATGGAGAGATTCCATCTTCGTTTCAACCGACATCGGTGTCGAACGATGGGAAACATCACCAAATCACAAAAACGTTTGAGTTCGACCATCAGCAATTCTACGTAGGCAAATCGATTCCGGATCAGCTATTGACTGAGCCGGCTTCACGAACGTCATTCATTATCTTACTTGTCGGAATCATCTCGCTCATCTTGGCTTTGATTGGAGCGACATATGCCTCGATGAAACTGACGACTCCAATCAAGACGTTGACCTCGAACATTTGGCGAATCGAGCAGGGGGATATGACCGTATCGTTCGATTCCCTCGGAAATGATGAATTCGGTGTCCTCGGTAGACAGTTCAAACGGATGATTGAACGAATCGATGATTTGATTCAACGGGAGTATAAGCTTGCCCTAGAGAATCGAACGAATGAACTACGTGCCTTACAGGCGCAAACCAATCCGCATTTCTTATTCAATGCGTTACAGTCCATCGGAACGTTAGCTTTAAAAGGGGATGGCAAGACCGTCTATCGATTGATCACACAACTCTCTTCGATGATGCGATATACGATGCATCCAGAGGAATCGATGGTTTCTCTAAAGAGAGAAATCGAGCATTTGAACTCATACATTCGACTGCAAGACGTACGCTTTCCGAATCAGTTTCAAGTGACAGTCGACGTCTCAGAAGAACTACATGAACTCATTGTCCCCAAAATGATTTTACAGCCATTGGCGGAGAACTTTTTCAAACATGGGTTCGAGCGGGACGGGTCTGCTTTAGCGAATCGATTTGACGTGATGATTTGGATGGAAGGCGCGACACTCGTGATTCGCTGTGAGAACAGCGGACGTTCGTTGACGACCGAGGAATGGGAACGGGTCATGTCACGAATCGAACAAGACGATTCGACATTTTATGACACAGAAGGAACAGGATTACGAAACATTCGCGATCGACTCATGTTAAACTATAATCGGGAGGCAGAATTTATGTTGGCTACACCTGAAACAGGCGGTTTTCGAATTATGATGCGTTTCCCCGCTTCTTCTGAGGGGGTGGCGTTATGACGAAAGTGTTGATTGTAGATGATGAATCTCCGGTAAGGGAAGCGGTGAAATTACTCGGTGAATGGGAACGATTCGGTGTGACGAAAGTACTCGAGGCAACGGACGGGCGTGAAGCACAGACGCTCATCGAGCAAGAGCGTCCTGCCCTTATTTTATCGGATATTCAAATGCCTCATTGTGACGGCATCGAGCTGATGGAGTGGGTACACGACCACGCTTCATTTTCTAAGCTTGTCGTGTTGACAGGATACGATGAATATTCATACATGCGACGGGCCATCCAATATGGTAGCTTTGACTATTTGTTGAAACCGATTGATCCTGACGTATTGAATGATACGTTGGCACGCGCGTTAGCGGACGTGGTGACTGAATCGAGTGAAGACCCGATTGCCCAAATCGGAACGTTCATTGAACAGCATTTTTCGGAAGAACTGAGTTTACAAGGTATGAGTGAACGATTTTACTTAAGTCGAGAGTATATCTCGAGACGTTTTAAACAGCAATATGGCGTGAACTTGTCTGAATATGTGTTGACGATTCGGATGAACGAAGCGAAGCTCCTGTTAGAATCGAGTAGACAACGTATTTATGAAGTCGCCCAAGCAGTCGGTTTTTCGGATGATAAGTATTTCCGGAAGGTCTTTAAAAAACAAGTCGGTGTTACTCCGAACGAATTTCGGGAACAGGTTCAACGACAAGCTTAAAGGAGGAATTCAAACATGAGTGTACACATTGGAGCTCAAGAAGGACAAATTGCAGAAACGGTACTACTTCCAGGGGATCCGCTTCGCGCCAAGTATATCGCGGAAACGTTTTTAGAAGACGTCGAATTATATAATGAAGTTCGTGGCATGTACGGTTTTACGGGAACATACAAAGGGAAGCGTATCTCGGTTCAAGGTACAGGGATGGGTGTGCCTTCGATGTCGATTTACGTGAACGAACTCATCATGTCGTACGGTGCTAAAAACTTGATCCGTGTCGGAACAGCGGGCGGAATTCAAGAAGACGTTAAAGTGCGTGATGTTGTCATTGCGATGAGCGCATCAAGTGAGATGGGTCAAAACCGTGTCCGCTTCAACGGAATGGACTATGCGCCAACAGCGACGTTCGACCTCCTACATCGCGCATATATGAATGCAGAGAAGGCGGGCATCCCGGTCAAAGTCGGACAAATCTTCACAGCTGACCAATTCTACCAAGACGATTTCCATCACTTCAAGAAATGGGCAGACTTCGGGTGCCTCGCCATCGAAATGGAGGCAGCAGGTCTTTACACACTTGCAGCGAAACACAAAGTGAACGCGTTGACGATCCTCACGATCTCTGACCACTTGTTGACGGGTGAAGAGACGACATCAGAAGAGCGTCAGTCGACGTTCGATGAAATGATTCGTGTCGCTCTCGACACAGCCGTCGAAGTGACAAACTAAGCGATTTTCCCTATAGCCAATGGCTGTAGGGATTTTTTGTGTCCAAACCCACTCATCCCTATGAAACGTACGGAGCTCCAGCTAGACTAAGGGTAAGATCACGAGAAAGAGGAATTGTCTGATGAAAACTCCATCGCGTTTTATATTATATGCAATTGTATTTTTTGCTTTTTTTGATTTGTTCGCCCAACTTCCGATTATGAGTACATTTGCGGTATCCGTTGGGGCATCTTCGTTTATCGCTGGTTTTTCTATTGCTATTTATTCGTTGACGAACACGTTTGGAAATATATTATCTGGTATATGGACTGACAGGAATGGTCCATATCGCGTTTTAGTTCTCGGTTTATTTTTGACGAGCTTCAGTTTATTGACTTATCAGTTCGTCGACTCAGCATCTATGTTGCTGTTTGTAAGGTTTGTTCACGGCTTTATGGCCGGGCTCATCGTCCCGGCAGCGTTTACGCTGTCTGCGAACGTCACCGCGACGAATCGTCAAGGGAAGAAAGTTGCAATCACCGGTAGTTTTGTTGGTCTAGCGGCCATCGTCGGTCCAGCCTTTAGTGGGATTGTTGCAAGTATGACGTCACCCCCGACCGTTTTTCTATTCGTCTCTTTATTCGGTTGGATAATTCTGTTCTTGACGGTCATCACGATGCGTCGCGGTCAAATGATAGATGTGAAGACAAAAACAGATGACGAACCGGTGAAAGCTGATTCTAGAGTGATTCGGGCCTATTGGGGGGCTTTCTTCCTCATGTTTTCACAAGGGGCGCTCGCTTTTTTATTGCCGCTCCATGTGCAAGCGCTCGGATACGATTCGCGATTGAGTGGGACGTTACTCAGTATGTTCGGTGTGGTCGCCGTCCTATTCTTTTTATTACCAACGAACCGACTGTTCGATCGCTTTTCCCCGACTAAATTGAGCGCACTCGGGGTGGCCATCATCGGGACGAGTCAGCTGCTCATTGGACAAGCAAGTGTACAATCTGGCCTTTACGGGGTACTTGCCTTATATGGAGTCGGATTTGCAATCTTATTTCCGGCAATCAACACATTGTTGATTCAATCAACATCCCCACAAAATCGGGGAAAAGCGTACGGGGCATTTTATGCATTTTTCTCTCTCGGAACGGTGGCGGGATCGTCGTTTTTAAGTGCGCTTTCTCTTTCGGTCATCCAGCAGTTTACGCTGACCGGAGTAATTTTATGGGGAGCGAGTCTTCTCTTTATGATGAGTTCTCTAAAAAGAGGGCGAATGTTTTGACACGATGACTTTAATTCATTAATCTATACATATGATTAAATGTTTAAACCTTTAAACGTTTATAGGGGATTGAAAGATGTTCGATGGATGAAAGCGATTTCTTAGATTCACTCTTCATTGGATGATAAGATGAAATAAATGTGATAAATCATAAGGAGGAAAGTTTATGCTGGCACCGATTGAACAGTTGACGATTGATGAGCTTGTCCAGAAACAACGCCGCTTCTTTAAAACTCAGGCGACGAAATCAATGGCATTCCGTTTGAGCATGCTGACGTTTTTAAAGGAATCGATCAAGCACTATGAACCGGACTTGTTAGAAGCTCTGCGCGAAGACTTGAACAAATCAGAGATGGATGCGTATACGACAGAAATCGGATTTATTTACGATGAGATTTCACGAACGAAACGAGAATTAAAACGGTGGATGCGTCCGAAACGTGTCCGTGGAACAGCCATCCATCTTGGGATGAAGAGCGAGATACGTTATGAGCCGTACGGTACGGTATTAATTATCGCTCCTTGGAATTATCCCTTCCAATTGGCTGTTGCTCCACTCATCGGCGCAATCGCCGCAGGGAACACCGCCGTTGTCAAACCTTCAGAGTTGACGCCTAACGTCGCTCGTATCTTGACACAGGTGTTAGAGCGCGCCTTTACCGATCGCTATGTAGCAAGTGTCGAAGGTGATAAGGACACGGCTCAAGAATTATTGGATCAAAAATGGGATTACATTTTCTTCACAGGTTCTACGCAAGTTGGTCGGATCGTCAATAAATCAGCAGCGGAACATCTGACACCGGTCACACTAGAACTCGGTGGGAAATCACCTGTTATCGTTCATGGAGATGCGAACGTCTCGATTGCAGCGAAACGTGTCGCATGGGGGAAATGGATGAATGCCGGTCAAACATGTGTCGCACCAGACTATGTGCTCGTGCATGAATCACAACAGGAAGCTTTCTTAGAAGCCGTTAAACAAGAAGCGTTTGCGATGTTCGGGAATGGTGTCGGGACAAAACGATACACGCGCATCGTCAATGAAGCACACTTCGACCGTCTGTCCCACTACTTGACGGAGGGTGACCTTATTTTCGGTGGTGAAACGAGTCAAGATGAACTAAAAATTGCGCCTACTGTCATGACGAATCTTCATGAAGATGCTGATGTGATGAAAGACGAGATCTTTGGTCCAATCTTACCGGTCATTCCGTACCGTCAACTTGATGAAGTAATCGAGTTCATTTCTGACCGACCGCATCCTCTTGCTCTCTATCTCTTTACGGAATCGAAAGACGTGGAAAAAACAGTTATGAAACATCTTTCCTTTGGCGGAGGGTGCGTGAACGATGTCATCATGCACTTGACGAATCCGAACCTTCCGTTTGGCGGAGTCGGCGAGAGCGGGATGGGGGCTTATCACGGTCGAACGAGTTTTGAAACGTTCAGTCACGCCAAATCGATTTTAAAGAATACGACAAAATTCGATTTACCGGTCCGGTATCCGAACTTCAAACCGGCAGAAAAATTGATTCGGTTGATTCAGCGTTAAACAAGCAGAGAGATTCGGGAGAATAGCCGAATCTCTTTTTTAAAGATTGTTTGAAATGTCACATACTTTTACGATTCTTCCTGTCACACTCTTGTATAATAAAGTCATAAATGGAACGGACGAATGAAATGTGGAGGGAGCAACGACTTATGTCAATGCAATGTGGAACGACTCAGCCGAACAGTTTTGTATTTTCAGATGAAACGAAACAACTGTTACTTGAAATGATGACGATTCAGCATCATCCAAAAGCAAGTATCGTGTGTTGGGAAGGCGAGAAGTGTGATAAGTTCTTTTACTTAAAGAGTGGTTCTGTTAAATTTACGAAAATCACAAAAAAAGGAAATCCACTCGTCATGTTCATGTATGGACCAGATGATTTCTTCGGTGAGTTCGATATCGTGGAAACTTTCCCGAGTTCATACAGTATCGAGACGACAGAAGAAAGTACAATTGGAACGATTTCGAAACGTGAGCTAGAATCACTGATGCAACGCGATATTCGGTTTGCTGGAGAAATTTTACGCTGGACATCGATGATGCGGAAGCACTCGGAAATGAAAGTCCGCGACTTATTATTGTACGGAAAGCCAGGGGCGCTGGGCTCGACATTACTGCGGATGGCGGCCATGCATGGTGTAGAGGAAGAAGATACCATTGTGATTCCTCGTCATCCGTCCGATGGAGAACTGGGGCAATTGATTGGAGCTCCGCGCGAGACGGTGAACCGTTTGATCAGCCAGTGGCGAAAAGACGGAGTTATCAGTACAACAGCAAAATCGATCGTTATTCACGATGTTGATTTTTTGAAAGAGCTTTGTCACTGCGAGGGTTGTCCTGCTGGAATATGTCGTTTGTAAACCACCTCATGTGTAGGTGGTTTTTTTGTGGACTCCTTTTTAAAAATGTGAATTTTGTGTGTTGAAACTACGCAAAATTGATGTGATTGTCACTTTTGAAGTGATAAATGTCACATATTATCACCTGAGCGATTGCGTACAATAAAGGTGGAAAAACAAGCGAAAGGGGTTTTACACGTGGAACATAAAGATGGGCAAGAACCAAATCTTAAAGGAACGTTTACATCGGTCATGATTGTCGCAGGTGTCATCATCGCCATGTGGTCTTCGGTCTTTTACTTATTTGTTACTCGATAAACATACAGGGAGAAGGGTCTCGTCATGCATATTCATAAATTAGAAAAATATTGGCTTACGTTTGGTATTATCTTACTTGCAGTTTTCTTGACTGTTCTAGGGGTATCTGCCTTCGCAGCGGGAAATCAACCTGCATCGGATGCGGATTTGATCGACCCGGCAAAAGTGAATCAGACGGCTCCGTTTGATCAACCGGGACTTCATCAAATTGGCGAGAATGAATACGAGCTCGTCATGATTGCACAAGCATTTACCTTTACACCAGGGAATGTCGAAATTCCAAAAGGTGCAAAAGTGACGTTCCTCGTGACGTCACCGGACGTCGTTCACGGATTTCAGTTGACAGGTACACCGGTCAATATGATGGTCGTCCCTGGACATATCAACTCATTGACGTACACGTTTGAGGAAGCTGGAGAATTTTTGATTCTTTGTAACGAATATTGTGGAACAGGACATCACATGATGTCGACTAAAATCAAGGTGGTGGAGTAAATGAACGATGTATCATCTAAACTGAAGCAATGGGAGATGGAGCGTGGAGTTCCGGTTCCGAGTATTGGAGCGAAAGAAGCGCGTCTTGCTTACGGTCACGTTCTTGTATCGATTCTCGCTGTCTTGATTGGTGCGTTGGCTGGTTTGATGCAGACGTTAATTCGGACCGGTGTCATTCCTGAAATTTTTGGATATTATCAGTTACTAACAGCTCACGGAATCATGCTCGGTATCGTCTTCACAACGATGTTCATCATCGGTCTATTATATGCGCTACTTGCGAAGTCATTCGGTCGCTTTGAATCGTTCCCGACCCGTGTCGCTTGGCTCGGTTTTTGGACGATGATTATCGGTGCTGTCATGATCACTGTGATGATTCTTGCTAATAAAGGGACTGTACTTTATACATTTTATGCACCGCTCATGGCAGATCCGCTCTTCTATGTCGGACTCGTCCTGTTCGTAGTCGGAACGTGGTTCTCCTCGTTCGCGATGTTCCGGATGTATGCAGATTACAAACGTGATAACCCAGGGGTTCATCCACCACTCCCGGCTTACATGAGTATTATGACGATGCTACTTTGGGTCATCGCGACACTCGGTGTCGCAGCGACGATTTTATTCCAACTCCTCCCGCTCTCACTCGGGTGGAAAGATACAGTCGGTATTGAATTATCCCGTACATTATTCTGGTACTTCGGGCACCCGCTCGTGTATTTCTGGCTCATGCCGGCATATATTGTGTGGTATACGGTCGTACCGAAAGTAATCGGCGGAAAAATCTTCTCTGATGCGTTGGCGCGAATGGCATTCTTGTTATTCTTACTCTTCTCATTCCCGGTCGGATTCCACCATCAATTGACAGAGCCAGGGATTGAACCGTTCTGGAAGTTCGTTCAAGTTATCTTGACGTTCTTAGTTGTCATTCCTTCGTTTATGACGGCGTTCTCGCTCTTTGCGACGTTCGAACTTCGTGGACGTGCGCTTGGTGCAAAAGGGTTGTTCGGCTGGGTGAAGAAAATGCCATATGGCGATGTTCGTTTCCTTGCACCATTCGTCGGGATGTTGTTCTTCATTCCTGCCGGCGCAGGTGGGATCATCAACGCTTCGCACCAATTGAACGCGATGGTCCACAATACACTTTGGGTCACAGGACACTTCCACATCACCGTCGGAACGGCTGTTGCCTTGACGTTCTTCGGAACGGCATACTGGCTCGTACCAGTCCTTCGTGGTCGCACGTTGACGAAGGCGATGAACAAACTTGGTTTGATTCAAGCAGGAACGTGGGCGTTCGGTATGGCCATCATGTCGTATGCGATGCATATCTCAGGGTTGAATGGGAACCCACGTCGTACGGGTCCGGCAACTTATTTCTCAGATGCGTTGACACGTGAATGGATTCCATATCACGTCATGATGGCAATCGGGGGAACAATTTTGTTCATCTCTGTTCTCATCTTCGTCTACTCGATGTTCAACTTGTCATTCCTCGCACCGAAAGGCGAAGAAGAATTCCCGCTCGCTGAGACAGAGGAAGCAGCGATGGATACACCACGTTATTTCGAGAATTGGAAACTATGGATCACCGTGACATTCGTCTTGATCGCATTTGCATACACCGTTCCAATCTGGCACTTGATTGAGAGTGCGCCTCCTGGAGCGCGTGGTTGGGTACTCTGGTAAACTAAAGTCAGCTCATACGTGAGCTGACTTTTTTGTGTGGGGAGGAACGGTATGAACACATTAGAAGTCATCCATGCAGCACGTTCGATGCACTTAGGGAATCGACCGTTTGTCGTAGCGATTGATGGACTGAGCGGAGCGGGCAAAACGACGCGCGTTTCACATTTGAGCAATGAGCCGAGTGTTTATGTTCTTCACATCGATGACTATATCGTCGAACGTGCAAAGCGCTATGAGACCGGACAGTCTGAACCGACCGAGTATTATGCTCTACAATGGGACGTATCGCGTCTTGAGTGTGAACTGTTTCGTCCATTAAGGAATGGGATTACCGAACTAAAATTACCTCGTTACGTGTATGAACGAGATGTCATCGCAGAAGAGAAGATTGATGTGTCATCTGCTCATACAGTCGTCATAGAGGGGATTTTTTTGCAGCGACCGGAATGGCGTCCTTATTTCGATTATGTGATTTATCTCGACTGCCCACGCGAGGTTCGTTATGAGCGAGTATTGAACCGTGATACATACCTCGGCGATCCGGCGAAAAGACTTGCGAAATATAAGCGCCGGTACTGGCCCGGGGAAGATCTGTATCTTCAACAAATCGATCCGAAAAGAGGGGCGGATATCATACTCTGACTGAACATTTCAACATCTGACGCACGTGTCAGATGTTTTTTATTTGGAGAAAAATTGAAAAAATGATTGACGCAGAAGTGTATTAAACTAATAATACAGTTAGAAAGTGTATTAACCATGTCATACACTTAGAAAGGTGATGAACATGCAATTCAATACGAGGGCACCGGTTTATCTACAGGTCGTCGACTACTTCAAGAAGAAGATGGCACTCGGTGAACTGAGAGCCGGGGATGAGATGCCATCCCGACGAGAACTAGCAAACGATTTAAAAATTAATCCGAACACGGTTCAAAAAGCGTTTAAGGAAATGGAGGACCAACAATTGATTACGACCGAACGAAATCGACCGAGTCGCGTGACGACAGACGACGCCATCTTGAAACACATTCGTTCTGAGATTGTAGATGACGCGGTCGCTGTATTTGTGGAAGCGATTCAAGAACTCGACGTCTCGGTGGACGAGCTGGTCGAGAAGATTAAACGACAGTACAAGGAGGGAATATACGATGATCGAAGTGTTGGGAGTTAAGAAGCGCTATCGCAAAAAACAAGTCATTGAAGACGTTTCGTTCACAGCGAACAAAGGAGAAATCACGTGCCTCATCGGACTGAACGGTACAGGGAAATCGACGTTATTGAAAGGCATCATGGGATTGACACCTTTTGATAAAGGTTCGGTATTGATTGATGAAAAACCGATCGATTTGAATCGTGTCGCTTTCGTCGCAGACCATGCGATGTTCCCGATTCACTTTACAATCGAGCAATGTGAGGCGTTCATGAAAGACTTTTATCCGACATTTGATTCGGCATTATTTGCTCGTCTCGTCGAAGACTTTAAATTGTTCCCGGAGGATAAGTTAAGCGAGTTATCGAAAGGGACGCTCGCCAAAGCGAACCTCGCACTCGGCATTGCCCAAGACCCGGATTATTTATTACTCGATGAACCGTTCTCAGGAATCGATGTCTTTTCGAAAGAACAGATTGTCGAACTGTTTTCGAGTGAGGTCATGGAGAATCGTGGCGTGCTCATTACGACACACGAGATTGAAGATATCGAGTACTTGATCGACAAGGCGGTCATGTTGAATAACGGACGCATCGTCCGTGAGTTTGATGTCGAAGATGTCCGTTTCATTCATGGGAAGTCCATCGTCGATGTGATGAGAGAGGAGTACGGGGCATGAATCTATTGAAACTATTGAGTTGGGAAGTCGAGCGTGTCACAAAACCGTTCTTGATGTTAGTCACCGGTCTCCTCGTCGTCCAGTTTGGATATCTCGGCTACTTTTTATGGGGCGAGACGAATTTTTATGAACAGTTACGTCGTGCAGGAGATGCAGACTATCAAATGTCATTTGCGGACTATCTTGGTGGTACGCCTTATCTCTTGTCACTCGGGATTGCCGTTGCTGCCGTGTTACTGTACAGCGTATGGATTTGGTATCGCGATTTTCAAGGACGAGGGACGTTCATGATGCGACTCCTCACAATGCCACTAAAACGAATGACCATTTTTTTCGCCAAACTCGCTACCATATTAATGATGACGTTCGGGTTGTTCGCTGTCGAATGGATTGCCCTTAAGTTGCAATACATAGCGTTTACAAGTTGGTTCGAAGATAAGATGATTCCGATGCAAGGGTCATTTGAACAAGCACTATCGTACCAGGCAATACTGTCTATGATGTATCCTTCTTCACTCGTTAATTTTGTCATTCATCAATTGATGATCACGATCGCTGTGCTCTTCATCTTCGCATTTGTGTTGATTGAACGAAGTTTCTGGCAACGGACGTTGTGGTCACCGGTACTTAGCTTATCGATTCTAGTTGTCATCTTAACTATTCCGATTTTAGGCTACGCGTTCTTGGATAATTACCTGATTTATGATGAGACGATTGTATATGTCGGTGTGGTGTTGATAGCATGGGCAGGTGTGACGATTTGGCTAGGCGGACGATTTTTACAGACGAAACTGAATGTTTGAGGTGAGAAAATGAAACGAATGTGGAATGTGGCCGCTCTTGGTGCGGTCATCGTGATTGGACTTGGGACGTTTGCTGTTGATGCGACGGAAACGAAAGCAGAATGGGCGTTAGACATCAATTCGAATCCATCTGTTTGGACAGACGCAGTGGTTGAGATCAGTTATAGCATAGAGGACAGTGTAGAAGAGCGGTTTGAAGTGACGACTGATGAGAGTCGCATCACGTCAAATTTGAATTATATTGCTGAGGCGCTACGGTATCATGAACGTTTAAATGAGGGAGAACGCCCGGTTCATCGACAAATGAACGGAATGACATATGCCCAATCGATTCAAACAGAAGAGGGATATATCGGGGTCGGTCAGGATGGAATGAAAGAGCTCATCGTATTTGAACAAGTAGAAGGAAAAGAGCTATCGACTTATACGTTCGATGCCGAGGAACGTCAAATTTATGAGATCATGACAGGGTGGTGGGCAGGTATCTTTATTAAGGACGGCCAGTTAAATTTGATCTATCGGGACGGATATGGCGAGGTAAAAAAAACGATGCTCGCCACGTTCAACCAGACGATGAATGATGTGACCGTCAAAGAATTGAGTATGGACAAAGGATTTATCACCGGTGTCATGCATACGAATCGATTTTATGCTACTGATGTAGATACTCGGCTGACAGAAACACGTTACGTTCCAGTCAGTGTTAGTTCTCACGAAGTCATCCGAGAAGGGGAAGAGGACATCCATGTTGAGGACGCGATGCCAGGACTATTCGCTTACGATACAAAAACGGGGAAAGTTGTTCAATTGGTTGAAGGCCAAGGCTTTTGGGATCATACAGTGTCAGGCCACAACCTGATCGCATTAAATGAAGACGGCGAGGAAGTCGTCATCGACTTGAACACCGGGAAACAAACGACTCGGATAGTTCTCGACTCGGTGGATCATGCCTCTTACGTAAATGGTCGCCTGTACCAAACGCGCCAAGCGAAGGACGGTGTCGTTATCGATGTATACGAGGATAGGAGACAAATCTCAAGCGCGGCAATCACGCCTGAAAATGAAGAAGCGCGTGACATGCTCAAACAGATTGACGTATATGTCAGATAAAAATATGCAAAGATGGGGTCCACCCGAAGCGTGAGTCAGCGTCATTACTAGTGATGACCGCTACGATAACGTTTCTTCACTGCTATAACGGGGAGGATGCCTCATCAACATTCTGAGCGGACAAGTTTGTCCGCTTTTTTTATTTTTTACATTTCTAAATATAGACATATGTCTTACTCCTTAGAACATCTTTTCCGGGCTTACATTCCAAATTTTAGTATGTTAATTTTGCGAGTGAATGGGAGGTCATATATATGAAAAATTCGACTAAAGAGTGGATTTACATCCTACTCCTCGCAGCCATTACCGTTATACACTTTTTTGTGGATGGATTGTCTGAGAATAGTAAAGCGGTTATAACCATTGCGATTTTTCTAATCGCTGCAGTGCTTAAATTTGGAGTGAAAACGAAGGAGGAGAGATAAATTGTCCATAAAATCAAAAATTGTATCAGTTATGATGGCAATGGTACTTGTTTTGTCTGCCTCACTCATACCAGTAGGTTCAGCTAACGCTGCTGATGGTTTGGATGAGCAGGATTTACAGTTAATTGAGATCCTAACTGCAATCGAGAATATGCCGGATGAAGTGATTATGCAAGGCGAGGAAGCCATTAAAACATACCTTGAGAATGAAGTGAGTTTCCCACTCGGTTTAGATGAGGGACAAGGTTTATCGGATGTTCGAATGGCTAGTATAGGTTCAATTGCAGGTTGTGTAGGGGCCGTCGGAACTGCAATTGTCGTCAATTTTACTCCAGCTAAAATCCTCAAAATTAAGTCTGCCTTGAAATCTGTCGGTGGCGCCACTAAGTTTGTTAAAGCAATCAAACCATACTATAAGATGTCACGAGAGGATAAATTAAGTAAGACAGCGTCACTTAAACAAGCTGTCCGACTCGCCGCTAAAGATGCAGGACCAGATGCGCGCGAAGCCTTGCTAGATCTCTTCGGTGTTTCATCTGTGATTGGATCATGTTCAGCAGCCTTTGGGAAATAAAACAGACCCCGATTGATTTCGGAGTCTCATAAAATCTGAGCGGGTCTTGGCATACCCGCTCTTTGTATTAGTGTTGGAATACTGAACTTGCACCCATAAGTATAGTGAGGCGATGATTGCATACAAATCCGGCCCCTTTACTTAGTCGGTTTCGGGATGATGACGCCTTCTTCTAAATCAAGTAACAAGTCGATCAGTTCCGCACAGAACTCTGGGAACTGCTCCAAAAAGGCACCGGGACCCACTTCATCCGTAAAGTCGATATATAGATCGACAACATTACCAGACATTTTCGCGGGTAAGGCGAGGAACGCCGAACCGAAGCGCCAGCTGCCTCGGATATCGAGTAACTTCCCGAGGACGAGGTCGCCGGTCTCACGTTCTTCCGGTAACTGAACAGCATATGTCTCTTTTGACTCCCAGTCTTTTAACTGACCGTCTTCGGTCACTTCAAAAATGCTGCAACGCGGGACAGCAAGTCCACGAAGTGCGTGATAGAGGGCAGGTGACATGTCGCCCTTATGGTCAGTCAAATAGCGACCGTGGGGCGTCATACCGTCCTCGTCCGTCTCAAAGAAGACGGCCCAGTCGATGAAGAGGTCACGGAAGAGCTCAGCGTCTTTTAAATGCCAAGTCCCTTCCGACGCGATCTCTTGAATATAGTTCGTCCACTGTGTGCTTCGCGCAAGAGCCGCTTGCTCATATAACTTTTTCAGTTCGGCAAGCAATTCGGACTCTTCGACGAGCAAAGGGAAGGGAATTACTTTCCGGTCTTTTTTCATCGGCGCGGTCCTCGCTTGTTCTCAGGACGTTTGACGACAGGAGGCTTCTCCTCAATCCGTTTCTCAATCACGTCGCCACGATAAATCTCAAGTTCTTTTAACTCGACACCGAGCTGACGTGCGAATGATTTCAAGTGTGGGAGATCGTCTGTCGTCACAAGGGAAAGGACGGTTCCGGCTGCGCTACCGCGAGCGGTACGGCCTGAACGGTGAATGAAGTCGTCGATTGATTCCGGTAAGTCGAAATGGACGACATGTGTCACATCCTCAATATCGAGGCCGCGTGCCGCGAGGCCGGTCGTGATGAGGAGCGGGTATTCCCCTTTACGGAATTCACGGAGCGTCTCGACGCGTTCACGTTTTCCTTTCAAGCTGTCGAGCATCCGATAGTTCACTTTCAACTTCTCTAATTCTCCTCGAAGAGGTGGCAAGAACGAACGGTTGTTGATGAAGGCGAGTGCCTTCACGCCATCGACGTGTGAAAGACGGCGAAGGAGTTCTGGTTTGTAGCGACGCGTCGTCAACAGATAGCCGTATGTCACTTGATCGCTGACAGCACGTTCGATTTTGATATGAGCCGGCTCGTTCATGAATGGTGATGACCACTCTTTGAGTGAATCGGTGAGTGTTGCCGAGACGAGTGCAAGCTGACGCTCATGCGCAGTATGCTTGATGATTCGTTCTGCGGCCTCTGTCAAACCGCTGTCGATGATTTGGTCGGCTTCATCTAAAATAACGGTATGTGTCTCGTGAAGCTTCAGTTTTTTCTTGTCAATCAACTCGACGAGACGACCCGGTGTCCCGACAATCAAATGCGGCTTTTTCTTGATCCGGTCGATTTGGCGTTTCAATTCGACACCGCCGATGAATGAACCGATGCGGACGTCGCCTTTTTCAGTGAAGCGCTGTGCGACTTGTTGAATCTGCATGACAAGTTCACGAGTCGGGGCGACGATGACGACTTGGATACGATCGTTCGACGGATCAATCTTTTCAATCGCGGGAAGTAAATAGGCGAGCGTCTTACCCGTTCCCGTCGGTGCTTCGATTGTCACGTCTTTTCCATCTAATAGTAGGGGAAACGCTTCTTTTTGGACCGGCATCGGCTCGTTAAAGCCCATCCGTTCCCACGTTTCGTTAATAAAAGGTTTTGTAAAATTCATAATCGGTCTCCTTATCTTTAGGCAAAAACAAAGGAAGCGAAAGCGCTCCCTCGTCAAATATAGCGAACATGCTCCTGACCATCTTCCATTGAAGAACGTAACGTCTGTGTAAACGTTTGACCGTCCTCAATGAGTTGGATGTGGGCATCCGCACCTTCTTCTGTCAATTTAACTTGTTCAATCGTGAATCCTTGATAGACACGATACTGTAACTCGGTCGTCATTTGCTCGAACGGTTTCAGTTCCGGGTGTGTCGTGATGACATTCATTGGACGCGACTCAAGTGCAGCGAGTAGTTGGTCGCGATAATCGATAAAATCTTCATTTTCGATGTCATCGTCAAAGCGAATCCAGAACCCTCCATCTTCAAATTCTGTGATAAATCCGTCACGCTTTTCACCTGCCTCGTCGACCTTCAATGAGATACGATCGCCGACTTGAAAGGTATTGTTTGTTGTTAATGGTTCGTACGTCATAAGTAGAACCCCTTCCTCTTATACAATGTTCTGCCTTCATTGTGTCTGATACGACACGAAAATTCAAGTTCTAACCGAGTGATGTGAGTTAAATCACTCTAAAAACTGTATAGTTAGTCACAGAACAATCAAAATAGTACAGATGAAATTGAAACCCTATCTAACAGGGACTCATCTGTTTCAAACTTTATGAAGTAAGGAATATAACAGTTTGTGAAACGCTTTCAAAAACGGCTGTTTTATCACGTTCATAAGATTGTTACAAGTTTCACAATAATGTAAAACATATTGTTCACGTTTTCACGTACACTTCAAGTATAGATAGCAGGCAGTTACTTTCGAGAATGAGGAGTGAATCAACATGGCAACCGAAATCAAATCCGCATGGTCAGGTTTTGTACCTGGTCAATGGACGAATGAAGTAAACGTCAGTGAGTTTATCCGTTTGAACCGTCATGAATACACAGGGAACGATACGTTCTTAGCAGGTCCGACAGAAGCGACGAACGTTCTGTGGAATCGTGTGATGGAACTTACAAAAGAAGAACGTGAACGTGGAGGCGTCTGGGACGTCGATCAACACACACCATCGACGATTGTGTCGCATGGACCAGGCTACTTAAACAAAGAGTTAGAAAAAGTCGTCGGCGTTCAAACGGATGAACCGTTCAAACGTTCGATTCACCCGAATGGCGGTATTCGTATGGTTGATGCCGCACTCGAATCATATGGTTTCGAACCAGATGAAGAAATCACAAAAATTTACTCAGAAATCCGTAAAACACATAACCAAGGTGTCTTCGATGCCTATACGCCTGAGATGCGGGCCGCTCGTAAGTCGGGGATTATCACAGGTCTTCCGGATGCTTACGGTCGTGGACGCATCATCGGGGACTATCGTCGCGTCGCTCTCTATGGGATTGACTTCTTGATGGCAGAACGTAAAAAAGATTTGGCAAAACGCGGCGGATTCTTATCTGAATCGGACATCCGCGAGCGGGAAGAGCTGAATGAACAACTTCGTGCCCTCCAAGAGCTCAAGCAACTCGGGTCGGCTTATGGATTTGACCTTGGTCGTCCTGCGGAAAACACGCAAGAAGCGTATCAATGGGTGTACTTGGCCTATCTCGCAGCCATCAAAGAACAAAATGGTGCGGCGATGTCACTCGGTCGCGTCTCCACGTTCCTTGATGTGTACGCAGAGCGTGATATCGAGTCTGGTCGTTTGACCGAATCAGATGTCCAAGAAATCGTCGACCACTTTATCATGAAGCTTCGGATCGTCAAATTCTTACGGACACCGGACTATAACGAATTATTCTCAGGTGACCCAACATGGGTAACAGAATCAATCGGTGGGATGAGTGAAGATGGTCGCTCGAACGTCACGAAGAGCTCGTTCCGATTCTTGCATTCACTCACAAACCTTGGACCAGCTCCGGAACCGAACTTGACTGTCCTTTGGTCAACGAAACTTCCAGAAGGGTTTAAACAATACTGTGCGAAAATGTCGATTGAAACGTCGGCCATTCAATACGAAAACGATGACTTGATGATGCCACAATTCGGCGACGACTACGGCATCGCATGTTGTGTATCACCGATGAAGATCGGGAAACAAATGCAGTTCTTCGGTGCGCGTGCCAACATGGCAAAAGCCCTTCTTTATAGCATGAACGGCGGACGCGATGAGAAGAACGGCGCTCAAATTGCCCCGGTTTGGGAAATGAACACAGAAGATGTACTCACGTACGAAAAAGTATATGCCGATTTCGACCGTACACTCGACTGGTTGGCAGAACTATACGTCAACACACTCAACGTCATTCACTTCATGCATGACAAATATGCATATGAACGAATCGAAATGGCGCTTCACGATCCAGAAATCTTACGGACGATGGCTTGTGGAATCGCTGGTCTCTCGGTAACGGCCGACAGTCTCTCGGCAATCAAATACGCGAACGTTAAACCGGTCCGTAACGAAGAAGGAATCATCATCGACTTCGAAACAGAAGGAGACTTCCCGAAATTCGGAAACAATGATGACCGTGTCGATGCGATCGCTGTCGAACTCGTCGAGTCATTCATGGAAAAAGTACGGAAACATAAAACATACCGTGACGCGCTTCACACACAATCGGTACTCACGATCACATCAAACGTCGTCTACGGTAAGAAAACTGGGAACACGCCAGACGGTCGTCGTGCTGGTGAACCGTTTGCTCCAGGAGCAAACCCAATGCATGGACGAGATACTAAAGGTGCGGCTGCATCACTTTCATCAGTCGCGAAACTTCCGTTTGAGCACGCACAGGATGGAATCTCGTACACATTCTCAATCGTACCGAAAGCACTCGGAAAAGAAGAAATCGCACGTGAACTCAACTTGGCGGCACTTCTCGACGGTTATATGAGTGGAGAGCATAAGGGACATCATTTGAACGTCAACGTCTTCAACCGTGAAACACTCCTTGATGCGATGGAACATCCAGAAGAGTATCCACAGCTCACAATCCGCGTATCTGGATATGCAGTCAACTTCATCAAATTGACGCGTGAGCAACAGATTGATGTAATCAACCGTACGTTCCACGGTTCGTTGTAAATAAAGGCTTAGCGGCCTTCGTTAGGAAGGTCGCTCATTCGTTAGGAGGTCATTTCGATGACAATGGGATATGTACACTCGGTCGAATCATTCGGAACAGTTGACGGCCCTGGTATTCGCTTCATCGTCTTTTTACAAGGTTGTGCGTTACGTTGCCTGTATTGCCATAATGCGGACACGTGGGATTTCAAAAAGAATAATCACCGCTCGGCTGAAGACGTCATTCAAGAGGCGCTCAGCTACCGTCCGTTCATGGAAGCATCGAATGGTGGCATCACCATCTCTGGTGGCGATCCACTCGCGCAACCCGAATTTTTAGAGGCGCTACTACGTGAAGCGAAAAAGCACGGGCTCCATACGACGCTCGATACGTCCGGTGCGCTCCGTCCTCCTAATTTGGATGCGATTTTAGATCATACCGATCTTGTCTTGCTCGATATCAAGCATATCGATGACGATATGTGTAAAAAGCTAACGGGTCGTAGCAATGCCAACACGCTCGCGCTTGCCGAACATCTTTCCGAGCGCGGAACAAAAATGTGGATTCGCCACGTCCTCGTTCCTGGGTGGACGCTTGAAGAAGGTGCGCTTCGTCGCACCGCCGCGTTCATTCAGAAGCTAGACCATGTCGAGAAAGTCGAAATCTTGCCGTATCATGAAATGGGCGTCTACAAATGGGAGGCGCTTGGATTAGATTATCCGCTTAAAGGAACGAAACCTCCGACATCAGATGAAGTCGAGTGGGCGGAAGGAATTTTGCAGGGAACTGTATAAAACAAGCGCAGGCCACATCGGCCTGCGCTTGTTTTATTGATTTAGAGATTAGACAAAAGTTTGGAGAATCAAAAAGAGATTTAATGCGATGACAATCGCTGTAATTCCCCAACCGATCCATGTTGTGAAGCGGTGATTCACCAGTCCGCCCATCAATTGCTTGTTGCTCGTAAAGAGAAGTAAGGGGACGAGGGCAAACGCGATGCCGAACGAAAGAACGACTTGACTCCAAACGAGAGCGTTTGACAAATTGACGCCAGACAAAATGAGTAAGAGCGGTGGGGTCATCGTAATTAGACGACGCACGTAAATCGGGATATGCTTTTGAATATAACCTTGCATAACGACATCTCCAGCCAACGTACCGACAGATGCGCTTGATAGTCCAGCGACCATTAATCCAATCCCGAACAGCATAGCAATCGGTGAACCTAAAAAGGAATCGAACTGCTGGTGGGCAATCTCCAAGTCATTTACGATTATACCGTTCTTATAAAAGACAGCAGCAGCGATAATTAACATGCTCGCATTGATCGCACCAGCAAAAATCATTGCAATCATCACATCGATTCGTTCGAATTTCATAATTCGCTTTCGTGCCACCGTATCTTTTCCGATGATCCGTCGTTGCGTCAACGCAGAGTGTAAGTAAATGGCGTGCGGCATCACGGTTGCACCTAATATTCCGGCAGCCAGTAAAATACTCTCAGTGCCATCGAAACGAGGAATTAAGAGACCGGATAAAAGAGGCTTCATTTCAGGTTGAGCACTGAACGTTTGAATGGCGAATGCGAGAGCGACAACGAGTAGCATACCTGTTATAACCGTTTCGAGAGGTCGGTAGCCACGTCGTTGCACTTCTAAAATCGCAAAGGAACCGACCGCTGCGAGGAGTGCGGCTTGAATCAGTGTTACGTCAAACACCAGGTAGATTCCGAGGGCGGCACCGACAAACTCGGCCAAATCAGTTGCCATAATCATCAACTCGGCTTGAATCCATAAAAAGATGGCAGTTTTCCGAGAGAAGCGATCTCGACAAATCTCAGGTAAATTTTTTCCGGTCGCGATTCCGATTTTGGCAGATAACGTTTGAATCAAACCGGCCATGATGTTTGCAATTAAAATCACCCATAGAAGCAAGTAACCAAACTGAGAACCTGCGGCAATATTGGTCGCATAGTTTCCGGGGTCAATATAAGCAATCGAAGCGACAAAAGCCGGACCTAGAAATGGGAGGAGTGTTTTCATTTTTTGAGATATCGAGTGATGTGTTCGAGGCGATTCGACTTCGTTCAACATGACATATCCTTCTTTCTTTTGCCTGATGGTTAATTTGTTTACCTAAGGAAACTTTTTAAGTACAAGGCAATTTTACGCCTGGTGAAATAGCTTGTCAAATCGTATAAAAAAGAACTGTGAGAAGCTCACAGTTCTTAATCTTTATGACCGGCGCTTTTTCTTTTCTAACACTCGTGCATGTTCTGCCTGTTTCTTCTCCATATAGAGAAGTTCTCGTTCGAGTTTGAGGTAACTCGCGTAGCGTTTCGCATCTATCGTACCGTTCGTAAGCGCCTCTTGGACGGCGCAGCCAGGTTCTTTCTGATGTGAACAGTCGCGGAAACGACACGTCTCAGCAAGCGCTTCGATATCACGGAACGTGTCCTCGAGATGCTCGCTTCCTTCCCATAGTCCGAATTCTCGCATCCCCGGTGTGTCTATGACGTATAAATCATCGATTCGGAAGAGTTCGCGGTGTGTCGTCGTATGCTTCCCACGCTCGTCTTGTGCCCGAACGGTTTGTGTGACGGCGAGTGCCTCGTGGGCGAGGGCGTTCGTCAGTGTGGACTTTCCGACTCCGGACGAACCGACGAATGCAATCGTGCTCTCGCTCGGTAACGCGTGACGAAGTTCAGCCACACCTTCTCCCGTCACGGCACTGACGGGGAATACTTGAATCCCGGGTGCGTTCACTTGAATGTCTTCAAGCAATGTGTCGACGGAGTCGACTTGGTCGGTCTTCGTCAGGACGATGATTGGAATGGCGCCTGTGTCCCAAGCGGCTAACGTATAGCGCTCTAGTCGGCGGATATTGAAGTCGTGTCCACACGCCATCGTAATCAAGACGTAGTCGACGTTCGCGCAGATCAGTTGTTCACGTGTCTCGTTGCCGGCAGCCGCTCGTGATAGAACGGTCCGACGTTCAAGGAGATGGTGAATCGTACCTTGACCATGCTCGCGAACTTGAATCGTGACATAATCGCCGATGACCGGGTAATCCCGTTCGCTCGTCGCTGCATGTCGAAATTTTCCGGAGACTCCGCACATATAACCTTTCTCTCCGATGGAAACCGTATAAAGATGTTGGAACTGTGCCGTGACACGTCCCGTTTCAGTTTGTTGAAACAAAATAGAATCCTCCTTTTAATGATGGAGGACGACAGCCCTCCGATTCGCTGACATTAGGTGGCGTGCATGCATCATGTTGCTCATAAAACATCATCCTTTCATTGTTCGATAGCATAAGTTTACCATAATATTTGAAAACGGTAACATCTCAGTCTAAAGACCGAGGCGAAACAAGCCTTCCGCTCGTCGACCTATACAAAATAACGTATTATGATAAGAGTGTACTTAATAAGGAGGGATGACAGATGAATCACCAAGTGAAGAAGGTGCTGTTCATCGTGGCCGGGATCGCTCTAGTGCTCGTGTTAATCGGTGCTTTACCGAATATGATTTTGTTCGGATTAGGAGCTCTCGTGACGCTTTGGGCTGGGGTCCGTTTTCAGGCTGTGACACACATCGGTGCTAAAGTTGGTTTCGGAATCCTTGCTGTCGTCGGGATTGGGACGATGCTCTCGAACATTTGGGCACTCGTCGGAGTGATTGTGGCATGGTTGTTATTTAAAGGGTATATGATGTATACGGGACAAAAACGAGATCCGGATGTCGAGATTTTAGATGCGGATGGAACTCGTGCTGGCCGTAGCAGCTTCCAACAGTTCGATCAAGTGTGGCAGAAATTTGTTAATCGTCGTTAAGATTTCATAAGGAGGATTCACCATGAAGACACCGTTTGATCAGTTTCGTGAATTAGCGAATGAGTTGACGAAAGAGATTTCAAAAGAAGTGAAGAAGTATCAAGATAAAGAGATGCCACGTTCAAGCGGAGAAGCGGAATTGAACCGTCATATCCGTGGAGCGGAGAAGGAAGCGTTGTCTGTTGAGCGACTTGTTGAACGTCAACGTACACTACTCTCAGAACTTGCTGAAAAACGTGACGATGCCAAGAAAATGGCGGATAAGCGATATGAACAGACAGAGCTGGCGAAACAAGCTAATGAAGAGAAGTTGGCAGAGCGTGCAGCGCTCGAGTCGAAACATTACGGAGAACAGTACCGTTATTTTGAAGGCTTGATTGATGAAGGAGAGCGTGAATTGGATGCACTTGAACGTCGTGCGCTCGAGATGAAACTCAAGCTCGATGAGATGCAGAACAAACGATATGAGTTCGCGATGCGTGAAAATCTAGATCTGTTAAAAGGGACACTCGACCAAATTTTTGGTCAGAACACGTCACAGTCTCATCCTTTCACTGAGGAAGAAAAGAAAGAAGAGCCTGCTGAAGAGAAACAAGACACGCAAGCAGACGAAGATGATTTTGAAGCAAAACTAAAAGAACTGGAGCGTCGCTTTAAACAGGAGTGAGGTGACGGTTCGGCGATGACCTAAATAAGGTCATCGCTTTCTTTGCTTCATACATATAAACAGAAAGGGGGAAGGGACATGGAGCGTTGGAACACACGTCAAATCATCGGATTCATGATTATTTTATTTTCAGTCGGACTGTTTATCGATATCGTGACGGGTGGGAATAGCGTCTTATTCAGCATGATTCTCCCGCTACTTCTCCTCTATATCGGACGACGGTTCAGTCGTCGGGGCAAGCAGTCAGCGAGCTATATCTTTTATGCGATTGGCGGCATCCTCTTGATCGGCTTGATTTTCTCATCTGCCGCATTCGGATTCGTGCTCTCGGGACTGTTATTGTTATTCGGGTACCGACTCTATAAGAATCGACCAGTCGAAGCGAAAATTCGGACACCCATTCGCCAGGAGCAAGCTTTCTCGTTCGGTATGAAAGAATCAGGACACTATGTGTTACGTGATACGAACGAGTTCTTTTTACTACGGGATGTCGAGATGGACCTATCACAAGCCATTATTCCGGAAGGGGAGACATTCTTACTCCTGAATGGTCTTGCAGGAGACATCCGAATTCTCATTCCAGCGGGTTATGACTATTCGATTGATGCGTCGATCGGTTTCGGTAAAGTTCAGGTGGATGACTCGAACTATTCGCCAGTGTTCAATCGCCGCTTCTATACAGCGTCCGATGATTATGTTCAAGCCACACGGAAAGTTCGGATTCATATCGTGCTCATGAGCGGAAGTGTCGAGGTGATGACGGTATGAAAAAAGATTCTTATCCACGAACGGTCGTTTGGCATCAGTTATTTAGTAGCCTCTTGACGGCTTTCTTAATCACAGTAGCGTTTCTCATAGGTGACTCGACTTCACTGAGCGATTTATTTTCGCGGGAAGAAGGGTTGCCTTTCGGTGTGTCCATCCTTGTCATTGCCGTGTTGATTGGGAGTATTTTCGGCGTAGGCTCTTACTTTTATTTGCGTCGAGACTTTCGAGAAGTCGCCAATGCCTTGTGGAAACTGGAAAATCAAAAAGACATCACATTCCGTCCGATGTCTCCTTATCGGGATACACTCGAACGAATCGTCCGCGTGTCAAAACAGCGGCAAGAGATGATCGAGATGGCGAAGCGTGTCGGAGAGCGCCCGATCAGTGTAGAAGAGGCGCGAAGTGAGGCCGTCGTCGAAGAAAGACGTCGCGTCGCACGAGAACTTCATGACTCGGTGAGTCAACAGCTCTACGCCATCTCGATGATGACAACGGCGGTCAAACAGACGATGCAGACGAAACCGGAATTAGCGAGTAAGCAAATGGAACAAGTCGAGCTCATGGCTCAAACGGCACAGGCGGAGATGCGCTCGTTACTCCTGCAGCTGCGACCGGTCGAACTAGAAGGCATGACACTCAAGACGGGAATCGAACGTTTGTTAGAAGAATTGTCGCGCAAACAGTCGACCGAGCTCGTCTGGCGATTAGAAGAAGTGAAGCTGTCCCGTCATACCGAAAATGAACTATTCCGCATCGTACAGGAGGCCATTAGTAACACGTTACGGCACGCCAAAGCGAAACGTTTGGAAATCGAGATGCGTAAAGTGCAACAGACGGTCATTTTAAAGATCAACGATGATGGAATCGGATTTAATGTGGACGATACACAAGTCGCCTCATATGGATTACAATCGATAAGAGAGCGCACGGCAGAAGTCGGTGGAACGTTGCGGTTGGTCAGTGTGCCGAATGTCGGGACACAAATCGAAGTACGTGTGAAACAACAAGTGGAGGGGTAATGATGATTCGAGTCGTATTAATTGATGATCACGAAATGGTCCGAGCGGGCGTGTCTGCTTTTTTATCGACACAACCGGACATCGAAGTCGTCGGCGAAGCGTCGGACGGAGCAACGGGAGCGGAGCTTGCCATTGCAGAAAAACCGGACGTCGTCCTCATGGATCTGGTTATGGAGCCTGTTGACGGGGTCGAATCGACGAAACGAATTAAAGCAAGTTGGAAAGAAGCGAAAATTTTAGTCGTGACGAGTTTCTTAGATGATGAAAAAGTATATCCGGTGATCGAGGCCGGTGCGATGAGCTATGTCCTCAAGACGGCGAACGCGAACGAAATCGCGGATGCGATTCGTCAAACCGCTGCCGGAAATCCCGTCATGGCCGCCCAAGTGACGGGAAAGATGCTCGAACGTCTGCGCCATCCGGAAATGACACTCCATGAGAGTCTAACTGCCCGTGAACGAGAAATCTTGCAACTGATGGCGGAAGGTAAATCGAATCAAGTGATCGCAGATGAATTGTTCATTTCACTGAAAACGGTGAAGACACACGTCTCAAATATTTTGACGAAGCTTGACGTCTACGATCGGACACAAGCGGTCGTCTATGCATTCCAACATAATTTGGTCAGTAAAGGATGACCGACTACATAGCTACATGCGCCAGCGGGGGCAGGCCCATGACGTCTATGTCTATGGCTGTGACAAATCACTGACTCATCAGCCGGTTTGAGCACATCGCCTTACAGACGATGTGCTTTTCCTTAAAGTGAAGTGATAAAAAGGAGTTGGATTCCCAGAGCACATGCCGGGAATCCAACTCCTTTTCTTATTTGATAGAACAGGCTATCTCACGAACAGATCAGCCCTTTTTTTGTGCTTGTATTTGTTCGTCGATTTCAGATAGGTACGCCCAGCGTTCCATCTTCGTATCGAGTGCTTCTTTCAGTTCTGCAATCATTGCATACAATTCATTGACTTTACCGAGGTCGCTACCCGCTGTCGCGAGTGTCGCTTCTTGCGCTTCAATCTGTTCCTCAAGCGCAGCGATGTCTTCCTCGATTGTGTCCCATTCCTTCTGTTCTTTGAAGGTGAATTTCACGACTTCTGATTTCGGACGATCTTTCTTCTCTTTCGGTTCTTTCTCTTTCTTTACTTGACGAACCTCTTCTTGGCGTGTGGCCAGATAATCGCTATATTCTGCGTGATACACTTGGATGGCTCCACCTTCAAATGCAATTAACTGGGCGGCGACACGGTCTAAGAAATAACGGTCGTGGCTGACGGCGATGACAGTGCCTGGGAACGATTCTAAATAGTCTTCTAACACGGACAACGTTTCCGTATCCAAATCGTTCGTCGGCTCATCAAGGAACAAGACGTTCGGTTCGTCCATCAAAATTCGTAACAGGACGAGACGGCGTTTCTCGCCACCGGATAACTTCGCAATCGGTTTATATTGTGCGTCCGGTGTGAAAAGGAAACGCTCGAGCATTTGACCGGCCGTGATGGTCTCGCCATCCGGGGTATAAATCACTTTCGCAATTCGCTCGATTTCATCGATGACACGTCTTGACTCATCTTCAAACTCAACTTGTTGACCGTAGTAACCTAGATGAACTGTTTCTCCATGCACGATTATACCGCTTGTCGGTTCCAAACGTTTCGCGAGCAGGTTCATGAGCGTTGACTTCCCACTCCCATTCGGTCCGACAATCCCGTACCGTTCACGGCGACCAAAAATCCAATTGAAATGTTGAATCAATAACGATTCGTCGTATCCGAAAGACATGTCTTCGACTTCGATGACTTTTTTACCGAGGCGACGTGAACCAACCGAAACATCGAGCGCTTCTTCTTCCGCTAAGCTCTCTTGATGTTTCAAGTCTTCAACGCGTTGAATGCGGGCTTTTTGTTTCGTCGTTCGTGCTTTTGCACCTCGACGTAACCAAGCGAGCTCACGGCGTAAAATATTTTGTCGTTTTTGTTCCATCGACTGGGCGCGTGCTTTTCGCTCAGCACGCTTCTCAAGAAACAGTTCATAGTTTCCGTTATAGAAGTAACTCGTTCCGTCCGCAATCTCTAAAATATGGTTTGTGACACGATTCAAGAAGTAACGATCGTGGGTGATGAGAAGGATTGCGCCTCGATAGTCGGTAAGCATCGTCTCGAGCCACGCAATCGTATCGGCATCGAGTTCATTCGTCGGTTCGTCTAAAAGTAATAAATCGGCCTCATCCAGTAATGCTGCGGCGAGAGCGACTCGTTTTTGTTGCCCGCCGGAGAGCGCATTTACATCGACCGATACGTCAGGTAGGCCAAGGCGGTTCAAAATTGATTTTAGTTTTGCTTCCGTTTCCCAAGCATCTGCAGCATCGACGGCTTGTTGAGCTTTCATGAAACGTTCGAGTAACTGCTCGCTCGTTGGATCCACTTCGAGTGCTTGACGGGCACGTTCGAATTGTTTCAGCGCTCTCACAGACGGGGTATCGCTTGTGAACAGGGCGTCGAGAATCGTTTGACCTTCGCCGAATTGGACAGTTTGAGTCAAATAGCGAATTCGATAATCGTTCGGATGTTGCATTGTTCCCCGATCAGCTGTCTCAGTACCGGCGATGATTTTCATAAACGTCGACTTTCCAGAGCCGTTCACACCGATGATACCAATACGATCTCCAGGGTGGATGGTCATCGTCACATCATCAAATAGTACTTTATCGGCAAACTCTTTATGGATGCCTTCAATCATTAATAAACTCATGCGTTCTCTCCTTCAATCTGTTGACGAATGGCTGCTTCAATCGTCGCTGCGATTTCTTTGTTTGGCAGATCGGCTGGGTCGATTGCTGGTAGGAACGTAACGTCGACTGTTGCCGGAGTAATTCGGTTCTTTGCTTCTAGCAGTTTGTAGCTTCCTTGAATCGCGACAGGAACAACCTTGGCACCGCTTGATGTTGCGAGCGTCAAACTCCCGGCTTTGAACTCTTTCATCGAACCGCCTTTTGAACGTGTTCCTTCCGGGAAGACAATCATCGATTGACCAGACTGAATCGTCTCGACACCGGAACGTATCGCCTTAATCGATTGACGACGATTACTTCGGTCGATGAAGATGCAGCCCATCAATTCCATCCAACGCGGAATAATCGGGAATTTTTGTACTTCAATTTTTGAAATGAATGCTTTCGGTCGTTTCGTGGCCGTCAACATGATGGGCACGTCGAAGTTTCCTTGGTGATTTGATACATATACGACGGGCTCATCCGGAATCAGTTCCTGTCCATGGACCCGAATATCGGCACCCGCAACTTTTAGCAAGAACTGAGCCCACTTATAGGCAATGTCTTGTACATAACGATAACGTTGTGGAGGTTCGATTTTCTTTGCTCTCTGTAAAAATGGAAGGGTGATTGGTAACACTGCAAAAAATGAGAAAAACCATACTACTGTTCGAATCATTCTATTTTCTCCTCTCATGATGAAAACAAGAAAGAGTCTTCTTCTCTTGACGAGAATCCGACCCTTAGGTATGAATCCTTATTCCCAAAAGCGAGAATCGCTCTCTTCTTCCTCTTCCTCGAGTTCGAATGTAATGCGTTTATTCACAGGATCGACGACGAAATAAGCGCCGTCTTGCTCAATGCTTTTGATTTGCATGGCTTGGTCGTTGCCGATTTCAAGAGTGAGACGGATTCGATTGTCATCATCGACAAGTAAGATCCCGTCTTCCTTTAACCAAAGTTCCATGACGGGTGAATAACGAAGTAGCCATTCATTCGATAACGGAATTTCATTCATACGTTTTTGTGCCTCCTGCGATTATAAATCCATTGTACGTTGTCTGTTCCTCCATAGGATACCAAATGTGGCGAGTGAAGACGAGCGTTATGTAGAGCGTTTTCGTGTCGTTGAATGCATTCTGGCCACGACGCGTTTGATTCGCTTTTGATTTCGTCTTTCCACGAAGAACTCATTTGCCTGCATGAAGAGTTGTTTAAAGGAAGAGAGGGCCATCGCAATTAAGATAGCGAACAGAAATGTTCCGATCGGATCTTTGTACAATTCAGTCTGGAATAAGAAAGCAAGTCCTACAACAGACAAAATCGAAGTGAGAAAATAAAAAATCATAGCGGAATCTCCTTTTCTTAAATGATATGAAAGAAAAAGGCAAGGTCTTCTAATTCGTATTCGACCTTTTGAAAGAAACTCCTGTCTATATCATGTAAAGAAAAAACGCCTTCAGGTGGCTGAATGGCGTTCACTCTTGCGTCATGTAAGTTGTGGATGACGATACATTCGTATCGACACCGTTTGAAAAAATAAAACTGAGTGATGCTAATAATGCGAAAAAAGCGACAAGCAGACCTTTCGTAAATCGTTTTGCAAATGAACGAGACTGTATATCAAACATTTATTATCCCCCGATCGATACTAAATGAAACCATTTTCAAACTGGACACTTCCTATATAATAACGTTTTCAAAATAAGGATACTAGAAGAAAAAGGTTCGTTCACAAAATTGTCACAAAATTTTAATAAATTAGGATCATGCTGCTAATTTCAACGTAATTTTATCTTTCAATTCCTTATTCACAATTTAGACACAAATAGGCTGAATGCTGTAAGAGAACATGATATGATTAGGAACGTGTGTAGATAGGTATACTGACAGTAATAGCTTAGAAAAGGATGTGGGTGTAATGGCATTGCGCGCAGGAGAAGTAGTAGACTTGGTCGCGGAACGTTCTGCTGATTTTGGAGTATTCATTAGTAACGGACGCGAAGAGGTACTCCTTCATCGGAAAGAACAGACGGAAGAAGTGACGGTTGGTCAAACGGTTCGTGTCTTTTTATATCATGACTCGGAAGGGCGTCTCGCATCGACGATGACCATTCCGACGGTCTCATTTGATGAGTACGAATGGTTTGAGGTGACGGGCGTTCGATATAACACGGGTGTCTTCGTCAATATTGGAATTCAAAAAGATGTTCTCGTTTCGATGGATGACTTACCGGAGAACCGTTCCTATTGGCCACAAGCAGGGGATCAATTATGTGTTCGTTTGAAGTATGACCAAAAAGGACGTTTACTTGGGGACCCTGCACCTTACGCGTATTTAAACTTGTTGGCGAGACCTTCTAAAGAAGAATGGAGCAACCAAGACGTTCAAGCGGTCGTCGTCAATAAACGTGAAGTCGGCGTTAACGTATGGGTTGAAGGCGAATCACTCGGTTTCTTGCATGAAGCAGAGATGACACGTTGGCCACGACTCGGTGAACAGTTAACGGTCCGCGTGACACAGGTCAAACAAGACGGAACGGTCCTCGTTTCAATGAAGCCGCGTGCCTATGAGGCAATTGACGGTGATGCAGCGAGTGTCCTTTCTTATATCGAGGAACGTGGTGGACAAATGCCATATGGCGATAAGACCTCACCAGACGTGATCGACCGCGAGTTCGGCATGAGTAAAGCCGCATTTAAACGGGCGCTCGGAAAATTGTTAAAAGAGAAGCGAGTTGAAAAACTCGACAACGGCTATAAATTGAAATAAGATAACTGATGTTCGGGTGACGTAAAAAGTTTTAAAATGTATTTCTTTCATTTTAGGAAGAAATACGTTATAGTTAATAAAGTTGACTATGAGGAAACATTGAGAAAACGTCTGTAGATCTGTCGAACTGAACTCAGACGTTTTTTTGTATGAACAAAGGAGAATATAATTTGACAAAATTTCAAGACTTACAATTAAGTGAAGCATTAGTAAAAGGTGTACACAAAATGGGCTTCGAAGAAGCAACACCGATCCAAGCTGAGACAATTCCTGTCGCACTCACAGGAGTGGACGTATTAGGACAAGCACAAACAGGTACAGGGAAAACAGCAGCTTTCGGGATTCCGACTATTGAGCGAATCGATTCAAAGGCACGTCAAGTCCAAGCACTCGTTCTTGCACCGACACGTGAACTTGCGATTCAAGTTGCAGAAGAATTAAACAAAATCGGAGAAGCGAAGCGCGTTTACGCTCTTCCTGTGTATGGTGGTCAGCAAATCGACCGTCAAATCCGTGGTTTGAAAAAGAATCCACAAATCGTCGTTGCAACACCAGGACGTCTCATGGACCACATGAAACGTAAAACAATCAAACTTGATAACATTCAAACAGTTATCTTGGATGAAGCAGACGAAATGCTTAACATGGGCTTCGTTGAAGACATCGAAACGATTTTGGCAGGTCTTCCTGAAGAGCGCCAAACGCTTCTCTTCTCAGCAACGATGCCACCGCAAATCAAGAAGATTGCTGAGCGTTTCATGAAGTCGCCGACAATCATCAAAGTAAAAGCAAAAGAGATGACAGTTGAGAACATCAACCAACAGTTCCTCGAATTGCGCGAAGGTCAAAAATTCGATACGCTTTGCCGTTTGATTGATATCGACTCGCCAGAACTTAGCATCATCTTCGCTCGTACGAAGAAACGTGTTGATGAAGTGACAGAAGCACTCATTAAACGCGGATATACAGCAGACGGTCTTCACGGAGACTTGACGCAATCAAAACGTGACCAAGTCATTCGTCGTTTCAAAAATGGAACAATCGATATCTTGGTAGCGACAGATGTCGCAGCACGTGGACTCGACATCTCAGGCGTAACGCACGTTTACAACTTCGATGTGCCACAAGATCCAGAGAGCTACGTACACCGTATCGGTCGTACTGGTCGTGCTGGTAAAACAGGTACAGCCCTCACGTTCATCACACCACGTGAATTTGGACAAGTGAAGGCGATTGAACGCGTAACGAACAAGAAGATGAACCGTCGTCACGTACCGACGATCGCGGAAGTACTTGAAGGAAATCAAAAGCAAGCAGCTGAAGAGTTGATTGAACGCGTGCAAGCGGGTGATTTCAAAGCTTACACGCAACTTGCAACAGAACTCCTTGAAGAGTACGAAGCAGTTGAGCTTCTCGCTGCTGCCCTTCGTGGACTGACAAAAGAGCCAGATTCAACACCAGTTGAAATCTCGTATGCTGAACCAGTTCGTGTGAAGCGCCAAGGTGGCCGTGGTGGCGATCGTGGTGGATACCGTGGTCGTAACGACCGTCGTGGTGGCGGTGGCCGTGGTGGCGACCGTCGTGGCGGACGTAGCGGAGACCGTAAAGGATCATACCGTGGTGGTGACGATCGTCGTCGCTCGGATGACCGTGGTCCACGCCGTCCACGTGACTAATCATCATGAAATGTCGCATTTCCTTAAGTGGATTTGCGGCTTTTTTTATAGGGTCATGCTACACTAGTTGAGTAGAGATGGAAGGATGAGGTGTCAACGGATGGTGGAATTAAGTTTCGGTCTCCTTGTGCTGCTTGGTTGTATATTTGCACTAAAACCAATCGTGTCGAAGACGGACCGTCCTAATTTTCGTTATATCCCCGTGGCGACATTGTTATTTGGAGCGATGATTTTTCTAGTGTTAGCCATTGGAGTAGGCGGAAAGATGGGCATTGCATATGGCGTGATGAGTATCGTCTATTTTATTGCTTGTTTCGGTGCCTATATGTATGTACACACGCGAACGAGCTGAATGTAGCTCGTTTTCGCATTTAACGAAGAGGTGATGAGTTGTGGATGCGGTAGAAGTGATGGTCCACCCTGAAGAAGTAATGGTAACTTATGAACCAATTCTTGGGGCGGCGACGTTTCAAGTGGAAGGATATATGGTACATGGTCGCTTTCGTGGCGAATCGTTAACACCGTTTTTTTATGATGATGACGTTCCGCTCGAATATCAGTTGGACATCTCTCAACGAATGGAGCAATTAGCAGCGGAACAACTTCGTGACGCCAAGCAGTTTGTCACGTTCAGATGCCGATCTGAATGGATACTCGAAGAAGGGGGAGAAACATTCTTAGCTCCGCTTCGTGCATTGAACTTTCCATTACATCGCATTTATGTGACGCTTCAAGGAACAGATTTAGTTGATGTTCCCCGTCTGTCGCGCGTCATTCAATATTATCGGTCTTATGGTTTGAAGATTGCTTTAGATTTTGCAGAATCGACCAGTATTGAGGATATTATGACCCTTGCACCTGAATTGTTACTTGTCGATCTAGGGACGATGGTTGAGAAAAAGACATTATCGGTCACGTATCCGAACATGCTTCAGACGATGGAATATATCGCTTCGAAGCTCGGTGCGCCACTCCTGTATAAGTCGATCAATCATGTCGGACAACTTCGTTACGCTTGGCAACATGGTGGCCGCTATTATATGGGTGGTCTGCTTGGGTTGGAGGATGAGCGACCTCAACTAGAAATTAAAGGAATGGGTGTGTTGGCACAAGAAGTGCCTTCATTCTTTTTACATGACCAGAAACGATTGAACCGATTATACGAACTTGAATTTGAATTGCACCGTCAGATTGGCGAACTGGTTCAATCCGGTAAATGGTCTCGAGATAAGAAAGATGAATGGATTCAATACATCGCGCCAAAGCTCGAAGAAGTGTTTGTTCGTTATTATTTGACGGATAAGACAGGCTTTCAGACGAGTGCGAACGTCTACTATGTAAATGAAGAATGGCGCGTTGACAATACGTTTCGGGGGTATAACTGGAGTTTCCGACCGTATTTTATTCAGACGATGGCTGCGATGGATGTTCGAGGACGTGGTTATTTATCTGATGACTATCGTGATTTTAGTTCGAATGAAGTGACGCGCACATTCAGTTATCCACTACCAGATGGCATGTTCTTATTCGCTGACTTGTCAGAAGACTACTTATATCAGAATCGATTATTAGACTGAAAGGAAGAACAACAGATGTTAGATTATGATTATGATGCATTACGCGAAATCGGTCGAATCGTTGCACTTGCGCGAGACGAGATGGCAAAAGCAGTCAAACCGGGTATGACGACAAAAGAATTAGATGCAATTGGGCAACGGATTTTAGAAGAAGAAGGTGCAGCTTCTGCGCCGATTACGATGTATGAGTTCCCAGGGTACACGTGTATCTCACTCAATGACGTCGCCGCCCATGGGATTCCTGGGGAAGAGGTCATTCAAGAAGGCGATATCGTTAACGTTGACGTTTCGGCTGTGAAGGATGGCTATTATGCCGATACAGGTCGTACGGTCATTGCCGGGACTGCGAAATCACCTCAGCACGAACGTTTGGTAGAGGTATCATTGACATCGCTAGAAGCTGGACTTGGTAAAGTGAAGGCGGGCGTGAAAGTCAATCAAATCGGTAAGGCGATTTATGCGGATGCGAGAAAGAACGGGTTCACCGTTATCCGTAACTTGGCTGGACACGGTCTTGGTCGGACGTTACATGGGGAGCCGGAGACCATTTCGAACTACTACAGTCGTGAGGAGAATCAACTCTTAAAAGCTGGGCAAGTCATTGCGGTAGAGACGTTCATCTCCACGAAAGACGAAGTTGTCTATCAGTCGGAAGAGGACGGCTGGACGCTCTTTACGCCGAACAAGAGTCTTGTTTCGCAGTTCGAGCATACGGTCGTTGTCACAGAAGATGGGTATGAAGTGTTAACGGGATCGTTCCGTTAAGTAAAAGGTGTGGTTCATGCGAACCACACCTTTTTTTATCAAAATTAGGCGAGAATACTCCCACTTCTAAGCGAAGCGTAGGGGGGAGTTCAAGCTTGTAATGAAATTGTTTCTTCTCGCATCTGTTCAATCACAGCCCAGTTCGGTTGTACCGAATCTGGGAGAATCAACTTTCCATTTTCCACTTCAAGTGGTGTATCGAGCAAATCTTGTTCAAAATAGGCACTCGTTCCCGACATATCTGCGGGGAAGCTCGCGCCGCTTAGCGAAGCGAACAAGAGTGTATGATATCTTCCAATACCGGATTCATACATTCCGCCGACCCAGTATGGCGCACCATATTGTCGGATGTGGAGCGCCTCGCTTAGACCGCCGACACGTGCGGGTTTAATGTTGACGATTTTTCCTGCACCGAGCTGTGTCATCGTTTCCACGTCATCATAAGACGTGATGGACTCGTCGAGACAAATGGGGGTCGTGAGTTTTGCTTGGAGAGCCGCTGATTTCGCGAACTGTCGGCTCGGGTATGGCTGTTCGATCATCAATAACCGATGGGCATCGAGTTGTTCGAACCATTCTATCGGTTGATCGGACGCGCTTCCGTTCAAGTCAATCATGAGTGGTGCGTCGGGGAAGACCGCACGAATCTCACGCAGAGCAGGAAGTAGTTCATTAGGAGATGCTTTTAATTTGATTCGTTCGAATCCGTCATCCAATGCCGTCTCAATGGATTTCATCGTTTGGTTCAGTAAGCCAATTCCGATTGTTCGTCCGCAAGAAACAGAATCTCCTGCGTTCATGTATGACTTGAGTGATTTGTTCGCGCGTGCCGCTTCAATCTCCCAGAGTGCACTTTCCCACATCGCCTTTGCCATTCGCTGACCGATGATGGACGAGACCAAGTTCGGAAACACGTCCGTCGTGACCGTCTCCCTTTTCAGTAAATCGAGAATGAGTTTAGACGTATCCACCATGGATTGGGTTGTTTCTTCCGTGTACCAAGGTGTCTCAAAAGCGACACCTTCACCGTATCCAACGATACCGTCTACGGTCTCTAGGCGGAGGATAAGCGTTCGTCTGACGGATAAGACGGCGTGTGCCGTCACGATTGGGTGTTTAAACGTCAAGGGAACAATGGAAAGGTCAGCACGTTTAATCATGGCAGTAACTCCTTTAAGCGATGGCGCATTAGTTTTCCGTTCGCGTTTCGTGGTAGTTCCTGTGCGTGATAAATCGCAATCGGGTGTTTATATCTAGCTAACTGGGAATCGAGAACTGCCTTCATCTCTGCGGGGGCATAGGAGCCGACGACGAAGGCGAGCGGGACCTCTCCCCAGGTCGGATGCGATTGTTTTGTGACTCCGACATCTTGAACGCCGGCACATCGTAACATCACGGCCTCGATTTCGGCCGGATATACATTTTCACCACCTGAAAGAATGAGGTCGCTTCGGCGATCGTGTACATATAAATAGCCATCCTTCATCGTGCCGAGGTCGCCCGTTTTCCAGTAACCGTCTGATGTCCAGACGTCTGATTCAGGTTGTTCGAAGTATCCGCTCGTCACCGTCGGACCTTTTACCTCAATCTCGCCGTCCACATTGATTCGAATACTAGTTGGGGCGATTGCCTGACCGCTCGAACCGATATGCGAGAGTGCTTCGCTCGGAAGCAACGTGGCGACTTGAGAGCACGTCTCCGTCATCCCATATGTCTGGGCGATTGGTAGTTGCCGTCGTTCTGCTTCTTCTAGTAATGAGCGAGGGACTGGTCCACCTCCGACGAGTAATGTGCGAAGCTGGTGTTTCTCTAAGCCGGCATCGAGTAGTCGTTGCAGCATAATCGAGACGAGCGACAGTTGGGTGATTCTTTCTGTCTCGATGATATGAAGTGTTCGATCGACATCAAAACGTGGCTCGACATAGAGCGTCGAACCGATGATGGCACTCCGATACACTTGAGAGAGTCCGCTCATATGAAAGAGTGGGGTCACCGCGAGCATATGGTCTGTTGCTCGATAGTCCAAATGTGCTTCAGCGGCCCGCGCACTAGCGAGATGATTCCCGTACGTCTGCTTTACCGCTTTAGCCCGCCCCGTCGTACCGGAAGTGAACATAAGAGACATGGTTTCATCTCCTTTCCACTCATGTGTCACGGTGAAACATGAAGTGGCCCGATGTGTGATCAGAAGTTGGGTGACGGACAAATCGATTTCTTCGTCTACGAGAAGGAGGTCCACTTTCGCTGTTTGTAACTGAATACGTACTTCCTCCTCGGTTAGCCGTGTATTCAACGGGACCAATACTTTACCGAGCAGATGCACCGCGTGGATGGCGATGACATAGTCTTTGCTGTTTTTAGCGAATATGCCAATCCGTTCGGCAGTAGATGTCTGTTCATGGATGAATTGGGCAAGTTGAAGGCTCTCGGTACGTAACGATTCCCACGTCAGTCGATTTTCAGACGTCACGAGTGCGAGGTGTGACGCCGAGTGTTTACGAATCCATTCATACATAGCTGTCACCTCCAAAAAAAGAGTAGCGACATCGCTACTCTCTCAAAAAATTAAGGGAAACGTGGGAATTGACCGAAGTCAGGATCACGTTTTTCTTTGAACGCGTCGCGTCCTTCTTTTGCTTCATCTGTTGTGTAGTAGAGAAGCGTTGCGTCTCCAGCGAGTTGCTGAAGTCCAGCAAGACCGTCTGTATCTGCGTTCATCGCTGCTTTCAAGAAGCGAAGTGCAGTCGGTGAGTGTTGTAAGATTTCTTGACACCATTTGACTGTTTCTGCTTCGAGTTGCTCGAGTGGGACGACCGTGTTGACGAGGCCCATCTCGAGTGCTTCTTGTGCATCATATTGACGGCAAAGATACCAGATTTCACGAGCTTTCTTATGACCGATGATCCGTGCCAAGTATCCAGAACCGTATCCTGCATCGAACGAACCGACTTTAGGACCTGTTTGTCCGAAGCGAGCGTTGTCCGCTGCAATCGTCAAGTCACAGACGACGTGAAGGACATGTCCTCCGCCAATTGCGAAACCTGCGACCATGGCGATGACCGGTTTTGGAATGACACGAATCAAGCGTTGAAGGTCGAGGACGTTCAAGCGTGGGATTTCATCTTCTCCGACGTATCCGCCGTGTCCACGAACTTTTTGGTCTCCACCTGAACAGAATGCCTTTTCGCCTTCACCTGTCAAGATGATGACGCCGACTTCTTTATCGTCACGAGCGCGTGCGAATGCATCAATCAATTCATTGACCGTCAACGGACGGAACGCGTTGCGCACCTCTGGACGGTTGATCGTAATTTTGGCAATTCCGTTCCACGTTTCATATTTAATGTCTTCATACGTACGGACCGATGTCCAGTTCGCTACTGATTCCATTTTAAATACCCCCTAAAATCAATTTCTTTATTATTGTACCAAACTCTGATGCATTCTCGATATGAGGAGCATGCCCTGCGTTTGAAATTTCATAGATTTTAATATCGGACCGCTCTTCCTGCATGTGTCTTGCGATGGCTTTGAACTTGAGATCTTCTGCTCCGACAATCAAGTCAGTGCGTGGTAGATGGTGTAGCTTTCCCCATAACGAGGGCATATGACCCGTTCCGATGGCCCGCAAACTGTCTGCAAGAGCACCGGGATGTTGTGCGAGTCGATCCTGTCTGAGCGAACGCTTCATCTCTTCTGTTTGTCTCCAAAGCGGAAGGTTCTCCCATCGTTTGACGAAAGCAACGAGTCCTTCGGTTTCGATAAAGTGAGCCAGTTCTGCGTCTTGGCGTCGACGTGAGGTCCGCTCTTTAGAGGATAAAAGACCAGGAGTCGTACTGATCCCGATGACATGTTCGACGCGCTTGTCACATGCGGCGAGTGTCAATGCGATTCTCCCACCGAGTGAATAGCCAACGACTGTCCAAGGGCGGTCGTCCGTATCCAGTAAGTGGGACAAATCTTTAATTTGCTGACTCATCGTCGAACGATTGACGGAAGGGTATTCAGTTGCACCATGTTGAAGGAGCGACGGTGACACAAGACGAATCGGTAACGCAGGGAGCGAATCAATCCAATGGGCGTTTCCGGTGAATCCATGTAAAAATAATACCGGTCTTCCCTCGCCGCGATGAATCACTTCATAACGTACGCCACGTAAATCGATGTTCATGACTCGTTCTCCGTAATGAGACGATCGCAGACAGATTGGGTCCAATCCCGATGAGCTATCACATTCTCCTCGCGATTCGATGGGAATTCGATTAAATGAACGCCATCTTCAATCGCTTCTTGAATTTCATCTGGTCGTTCAATTAGACGATAGGATAAGCCATAGGTGTCAGCGAAGCCACGGATGTTTAAATCGAGCGGTGTCCCGAACAAATCTTCGAACAACTGTGTGTCGACTGAAGCTTGCGGTAGGAAGGAGAAAATTCCTCCACCATTATTGTTTGCAATCACGACGGAAAACTTTCCGGGATGATGCTTTAACAGTTGCAAGGCGTTGCTATCGTGATAGAATGCCAAATCACCAACCAATAGAGCGCCGTGAGACGTATCATAACTGCTTCCGAGTGCAGTGGATAACACACCATCGATCCCGTTTGCGCCTCGGTTGGCGAGAACGTGTTTGTTCGTGCCGGCAGAAAGTGTCGTATCCACATCTCGAATCGGCATGCTGTTACTGACGAATAGACGCTCAATCGATGTATCGAGCAATCGTTTCGTCAATTCCGCTTCACCTTGAAGTGACGATTTTGCAGACTCGGCAATCTCTTCAAAAAAGCGTAAACGCTCAAGATACCGAGGTTCGGTTGTGGATGCGATGAGCGGTAGGAAATCGAGTGCGTCTCCGTAACAGATGGTGGCACGGCTACTTGGGTCGCGATAAGAGCCTGGCTCATCGATGACGAGTTGGTCCGCCATGGCCATCCATTGATTGAATCGCTTTGAAACAGGTGCGGCCCCGAAACGGACGAACACCTCAGGCAGCCAATCAGCTCGATGCTCACTTGCGAGCCATGTGTCATAGTTGGTCAAGACGTCGTCGAAACGCCGCATGCCGCTGAGTGGATCGGCAAAGATCGGGATATGTCGTTCGGAAGCAAATTCAACAATAGGCTTTTGCCAAGATGTCGGGGTGTAAGGTCCGACGACGAAGGCAAGCTGTTTGTGACTTGTGCATTCCGAGAAAATATCTTTGTCTGCTTTTGTCGGCCGAATGCGCTGTCTTTCGGACATGGCAGGATCTGCCGTCAGCATCTGCTTCAATGACTCGAGGTCCGGAAGAAGAGGCTCCCGGAACGGTACATTCAAATGAACGGGTCCCATCGGCGCCTGCATCGCTAGAGTCGTGAAGCGGGTAACCGTTTGTTGCATGAACGATAACGTTATTTCTTCAGGAACGGGCAAATCAACGCTCGTCTTCACTTGTTCTCCGTAGAGACGGACTTGATTGATTGCTTGTGGTGCCCCGACATTCCGCAATTCATGTGGTCGGTCGGTCGTCAGTACGACGAGTGGCAACTGTGATATAAACGCTTCCGTCACAGCCGAGTAGTAGTTTGTCGCAGCAGTCCCACTCGTGCAGATCAATGCGACGGGACGAATGGTTGCTGTGGAACGTGTCAATCCGAGCGCAAAAAATCCTGCAGAACGCTCGTCGACGATAATATGATGACGGATATGTGGATGTAGATAAGCCGCCATCGCGAGTGGAGTCGAACGAGAGCCTGGACTGATGACGACATCCGTCACGCCGGATTCTACAAGTCGATTCACCATGGATGCTACCCAATCGGTCAACATCTTATTCATGTAGGGTGCCTCCTTAATCGTGCGAATCAAACTGCAGTGCTTGTTTGATTGGACTCATTTTCATTTCAGTTTCTTCGAGCTCTTGCTCGAGCGCAGAGTCTTTGACGATGCCGCATCCTGCATAGAGTGCGACGAATTGATGCTGAACGAGTGCTGAACGAATCGCGACGACAAATTCGCCATCACCTTCGTTGTCAATCCAACCAAATGGAGAACCATACCATCCGCGGTCGAACCGTTCAATTTCACGAAGCAATTGGACCGATGTCCGCTTCGGTGAGCCACCAAGTGCTGGTGTTGGGTGTAATGATTCTGCTAACGACAGCAATGAGGCGTTAGTTTCAAGTGTCACCTGGATTGGAGTATGCAAGTGGAACACCGAGCGATTCGCCAAAATTTGTGGAGTTTCGTTCGTTTGAATTGGTGCGGTGTACGGTGTCAGTGCTTGTTTTATATCTTTTACGACAATTTGATGTTCTTCGCGATTTTTTGCATCGTTCAGCAACTGTTCCTTCGCGAGGTCGCTTTCAATTTCTGTGTCAGGACGCTTGATTGTGCCAGCGATGGCCGCAGTATGCAGTTGCATACCTTCTTTTTGTATTAGTCGTTCGGGTGTCGCGCCAAAGAAACCGATGTCACGTTTTGGTTGGTATAAGTAGATATAACTTGATTCTTGATGGTCTGCCAAATGCTTCAAGCTTTTACTGAATGGGAACGCATCATCGGAACGCTGATAGATTTCTTCGCGCGCGATCACGATTTTTTCGACCCGTTCTTCTTCAATCAACTGTTTCGCCTGTTGGAAACTCGACTTGAAGTGATCGATGCCATCCTTCACTTTCGAATAGGACGGTGTCGCTTCCTTTGTCGGATGAAGTGAACTGAACTGGGCCAACTGATCCGCCAACTGAATCAAGTACTGTTCAACCGACTGCTTTGAAGAAACGAGGGTGGCGACTGTCAACGTATATCGGTTTTTATAACGACGGTATAAAAATTTTGGAACGACGAGAGATGCCTCCCCAAAGGCATCCCACATACTTTTTTGTGGACGCATGAATGTGTCAAATGAAAATCCGGCGAATGCATAGATTTTGGCGTCAACGTCTCGTCGGTGTAAACTCCAATCGTACTGCAAGCGTTGAAACCGTTCTGGTCCAGAAGCACTTAAGACAAGCGCATCTCCGCAACCGAGCATCTCAAGCGTGCGGTCCGGTGTCATGAAATAGTAGTGGGACGTATCGGTGTTCTGAATGATTTCAAAAGCATCGAACGCTGTAATCTCCCAGGTGTATGAAGCGAGGACTGGACGTTGCCAAGCTCGCGCCCGTTTATGGGCTTGTTCAATTCGTTGTTTTATATGTGTTTGAGTATCTGGCATAAAAGAAAAGCCTCCTCAATCCGATAGAATTCTCACTTTTTAGTGTATCATGAGTTTGCAATCGACCTGCCTATGAAATGCTCGGAAAATTATTCGGAAAATGAGATTGTAGGCTGGCGTTGACAGATTTTTTCCTCGAGACGTAAACTAACGAAGGGAGGGAAGTAAATGAAACAGAAATCAAAATGGGCATATTGGCGAATGATTCGCCCGCATACCCTGACAGCAAGCTTTATTCCGGTCTTGCTCGGGACGTTCATCGTCCTCAATCAAACCGAGCTGAAGTGGGGACTTTTTCTTGCGATGTTAGTGGCGTCTGTCCTCATTCAAATCGCAACGAACTTATTTAACGAGTATTATGATTATAAGCGTGGGCTCGACCATGAAGGATCGATCGGGATTGGTGGCTCAATCGTTCGTGATGGATTTACGCCGAAACAGGTATTGACGATTGCCCTTAGCATGTATGCTGTCTCAGCGTTACTCGGGTTATATATTGCCGCATCCACGAGCTGGCATTTGCTATGGATTGGTGCGTTGTCCATGCTCGTCGGCTACTTGTATACCGGGGGCCCATTGCCGATCGCCTATACACCGTTCGGGGAGCTCGTCGCAGGTCTATTCATGGGCTATGTCATTATTGGAATCGCCGGTTTCATCCAAATCAATACGGTGACGACGGAGTTATTACTCGTATCGTTTCCGATGGCATTATTAATCGGTGCGATCTTACTTGCGAATAATATTCGTGACTTAGATAACGATAAAGAGAATGGTCGAAAAACGATTGCTTGTTTAGTCGGTCATCGACGTGCGGTGTATGTACTTGCGATGTTCTTTATCGCCGCATTAGTCGGCATCATCGTCGCCGTAGTGTATTATGGAGTCACACCGTGGGTCTTACTTTCACTATTTACAGTGCCGGTCATGGTTCAGGCGATTAAACAGTTTTGGCCAAAAGCAGAACCAGCTGCATTGATGCCTGCTATGGCGATGACAGCGAAAGTGAATACGTTATTCGGGGCGTGGATGGTCGTTGGACTGATTGTGTCGAGGTTTGTGATGTGAGAAAAGGGGAGGCGTTAACGTGTCAGTCGTAAAGGAAATGCTTGAATTTAACAAACGTTTCGTAGAGGAGAAGCAGTACGAACCGTTCGTGTCCGATAAGTTTCCGGATAAGAAAATTGTGATTTTAACGTGTATGGATACACGTTTGACGGAGCTGTTACCTCAAGCGTTAGGACTTAAGAACGGAGACGCTAAAATTATTAAAAACGCCGGTGCTGTCCTATCACATCCATTCGGTTCGGCCATGCGTTCGATTTTGGTGGCCCTCTACGCACTAGGAGCGGAAGAAGTCGTTGTGGTCGGACACTATGATTGTGGAATGGCAGCGATTGAACCGTCTATCGTGATTGAAGAAATGGAACGTCGGGGAATCGACCCTCAAACTTTGAAAATGCTAAAATCGTCAGGAATGGATTTAGAACAATGGTTACATGGCTTTGATTCAGTAGAGGAAAATGTCGTTCATTCCATCAATTTAATCAACAATCATCCTTTGTTACCACCAGGCACGAATGTCCATGGATTTGTGATCGACCCGGCAACGGGACGTCTTGATCCAATAGAAGCATAAGAAAGGAGCGCGTTCATTTTGTGAACGTGCTCCTTTTGTATTAGCCATACGTGTTAGTGGGGATATCATCGTAGTCATCTTCTTGTTGTTTTTGTTTTGCTTTCTTTTTGTTCTTCTTGAAATCCCGTTCGTATTCTTGTTCGCTTGGCGTTTTAAAGAAACGCATCCACGTCGCGTTGATCTCAGAACCGATAAGGATGATCATTCCAGTTAATTGCAACCATAGCAAGGTGACGATGATTCCGCCGAGCGATCCGTAAGTTGAATCGTAACTCCCGAAATTTGAGACGTACAAGCTGAATCCTAATGACACGAGTTGCCAACCGATGACACCAAAGATGGCCCCAGGAATCGTACTTTTCCAAAACACGTGCTGCTGTGGTGATATTTTATAAAAAATTGAAAGCGTCAAAATTAAGACAACTGTTGTCAAGACGTATCGGAATACGTTGATCATCAACTCTTCAGCGCCGGTGATGTTCACTGGAAAATATTCGGTGATAAACGTGATAATTTGTGACCCGAATACGTTCGAAAGAATGAGCAACAACATGCCGATTCCAAGTAAGATAGTTAATCCGAGCGCTAAGCCTTTTTTGACAAAAAAGTTACGTTCATTGTCTTCACCATAAGCGTGTAGTGCTGTCGTCACGAGACGGTCGACACCTTTTGAGGCAGACCAAATCGCTAAAATTGCACCGATAGATAACAGACCGCCTCTCGGTTCGCCAATTGCTTCAAAAATCCCGGTCAAAAAATCAGAAGCGGCTGAACCGGGAGCTAAATCATTCAATTGATTTTGGAACGTGTCTTGTGAGATATCGAAAAATGATAAGAGTGCCAAAATAAAGATAATCCCCGGGAAGATGGATAAAAACCAAAAGAATGCGAGAGTTGCCCCGTAATCTTGTACATCGTGTTCTTTAAAGCGTCGAAATAATTCTTTTCCAAACGAGAACCAATTCTTCTTTTCCTTTACTTCTGTCATCGCCATCATGAAACCCTCCTGAAACAATCATTAGTGAACGTTTCCCGAAATTGCTTAAAGGTACACTTGATTACGCCTCAGACAACGTCAAATCGTAAAAACGTGTCTCTTGTGAGGCTAATTTTTCAGCGAGCGATGGGGGACGAATCGGAAGATGGGGTAATGCTGATCGTTTGATCCACATAGGGGTATATGATCCGTTTGTTTGTTCTTCTTGAAACTCTTCACCTGTTCCGGTACCAAATTCGCCACCTGTCATTTTCGCCCAATAGTAAGGATTTAACTCGTTATTGAATGCGACGTAGGCAGCCACGCCTTCTAATTCTACATGGACGCCGAGCTCTTCAAATGCTTCGCGAACGGCAGTTTCTTCTGTTGTATGACCGTATTCGACTCCGCCACCAGGGAAGACGTAATAAAGCACGTCTTCCTTTTCACGTCGAATCAAAGCTACTTCATCTTGATCATTTATTAAAATGATCGCGCTTCTTAATTTCGTTCGAACCACTGAGATCGTTCCTTTCATTCCTATAATTTTGCACAAAACGCATCGACGATTCGCCGATGCGTTCAACTCATTCTTGCGTAGGTTGTTCTAATGATGCGTACATATCTTGTGTCAATCCATTCTCATGTGACGAGATAACTTTTCCGGCGATACGCATCCCTAGTCGAAGTGCATCTTCGATAGAGTGGCGCTTCATGAGTTCAGAGATGACAGCGGAGAAGAATGAATCACCGGCACCGGTAGAGTCGGCGACTTTCACTTTCGTCGTCGGGACGTGACCTTGTTCATTCGTGCGGAGATCGACGTAAACGGCACCAAGTTCGCTCATCGTGACGATGGTGAGGGGAGCGCCTTTCATGGCGAGTACTTCAGCGACACGCAGGGCATCATCCACGGTGACGATTGACATATCAGATAAGATTTCTGCTTCTTCCCGACTACAGATGAACCCCGTAAACCCTTGGAGTAAATGACGGTTTCGTTCAATGACAGAAAGGTGGCCGCACACGCCGTACAGCGGCAAATCCATAACGCGACATAGTTCAATCGTCTCGTTTAGTACGTTGACCGACAAGTCTAAGTCGATTGCGACCGCATCGCTCTCTTCAAAGACGGTATCGATTTGGCGTAAAATAGCTTTTTCCATTCGCGCTTCGTCAGGTTGCTTTGAAATCGACGTTTGGAGGTCGCCGTTGTTATCCATAACGGCGAGCCACATACCCATGCCGTTATCTTCGAGCATATCAACCCCATCGACGTTTACGTTCAAACAACGTAATTCCTCGAGGACACCGACGCCGATTTGATCGTTCGTAACGGTTGAGACGAAACGAACATCATTGCCGAGTACTCCTAAGTTTTGCGCAACGTTGCGACCTGTTCCACCATTAGAGAAAGTGATGTCGCCGACGTTCTTCGCATCTTTATGGAGCGGTGCGAAGGAAGTCCCTTTAATATCGACAAATACCTTGCCGATGACTGCAATCGTATTCATATCTTGTACCACCTTTAGCCAATCTTTCGATCTAATTCAGTCTTTTAGACACATTGTTTCAATTATAACGAAATCGACATATTGTTTCAATCATCGTTTTCATTTGTCGAATTGGTCACTCCCATGTTGACGTGAGGAGTCGAAGCCCGTTCAAAATGACAAGGATGGTAGAGCCTTCATGTCCTACGACAGCGAACGGCATGATGAGTAGTTCGAAAATGTTCGTTGCGATCAAGACGAGGATGACACCGAGTGCGAAGACGACGTTTTGTAAGACGATCCGATTCAACTTCCGCGATTGACGAATGGCGTCGCTCAATCGGACGAGGTCATTTTTCATTAAAACGACATCTGCCGTTTCTAGTGCGGCATCCGTTCCTTCGCCCATGGCGATTCCGACATCAGCGGTCGCAAGGGCGGGGGCATCGTTGATTCCGTCGCCGATCATCCCGATTGCCCCATATTCTTCACGTAACGTCTTAATCTGCGAAACCTTCTCTTCCGGTAAACATTCGGCGACGTAGCGTGTCAATCCGGCTTCGTTCGCGATGGCACGAGCGGTCGCTTCATTGTCACCGGTAATCATGATGGTGGCGATGCCTAGGTCATTCAGTCGCTGAATCGCTACTTTCGCCTCAGGTCGTAGCGTGTCACGTAAGGCGTAGGCACCGATTGTACGCGAGTCGTCACTGATGAAAACGAGCGTGTGACCAGCTTCTTTCAATCGTTCGACATCCTGTTTAAAGAAATCGCCACTGCGGTCAGCGAACTTTTGTTTCCCGACGCGATATGTCGTCCCGTCAATTGTTGCTTCAATTCCAGAACCTGTGATGTCTTTGAAGTGTGTCATCTCCCCGGTATGTCTCCCGGTATATAACACGAGTGCCTCGGCGAGAGGATGCATCGAATGCTCTTCAATCAAACTAACGATTCGGTTCACGTCATCTTCAAGCAACTCCGGAGAGATGAGTGCTTCTTGTACGATAGGTTTCCCAATCGTGAGTGTCCCCGTCTTATCGAAAGCAATTGCCTTTAGGCGTCCCATATTCTCGATATGCGCGCCACCCTTAAAGAGAATACCGTGTTTTGCGGAAGAGGCGATGGCAGCCAACGCAGCAGGTGTGATGGCGGCGACGAGCGCACAAGGAGAGGCGACGACGAGAAGGATCATGCCGCGATAGATGCTCGTTTCAAGAGACCACGACGTAAAGAACGGTCCAAGTAGGATGATCGCCGTGACGGAGATGAGCACGATTTGAACATACCGTCCTTCATATCGATCAATGAACTGTGCAGACGGTGATTTTTCTTCTTGTGCCTGTTGAACCATTTGAATGATTTTTTGGAACAGTGTCTCGGTGGCGAGCTTTGTCACCTCGATTGTCAATACACCGTTCAAGTTGACGCTCGATCCGAATACGTCGTCTCCGATTTGGCGATCGACAGGGACGGACTCTCCTGTGATGGCGGCTTCTTCCACCGAAGCGCTACCTTTTACAATCTTTCCGTCAACCGGGATCCGTTCACCTGGTCGTACATAAATACGATCCCCAACTTTCAAGTCATCGATATGAACAACTTCAAGTTTATCAGGAGTTGTCAGGCGTGTTGCTTGTTCAGGTTGGAGTTCCATTAAAGATTCGAGCGCACGTTCGTTTTTGTTCATTGTGTATGTTTCGAGCGCACCGGATAAGGCGAAAATGAAGATGAGAATCGCGCCTTCCATCCAATATCCAATCGATGCGGCCCCGATGGCGGCGATGATCATTAGGAGTTCTACATTAAGAGATTTCGTTTCAATGGTGTCCGAAATCCCTTCTTTAGCTTTCGCGTATCCCCCGATGAAAAAGGCGGATAAATAAAGCGAGACGTGAATCCAAGGGGCTCCTTCTTGTGTTTCGGTGATATAAGCGAGTACAATCAATACACCGCTAATGAGCGCCATAATCAATTCGATATGTTCGTACCAGTTAGCCCGTTTGAAAACGTGGCTTTTTTCGTGTGTAACAGTTGGAGCGTTCATGTAATCCCTTCTTTCTAATTGAGAATAAATCTCGATTGAATGATAATGGTTGAAGATGATTATCATCATCAATTGGCTTTGAATTAACGATTTAATCCTTGTTAACCTTTTTTTAATTTATAATAATTATTATCTAGATTTATTTTATCATGCTTATCATCTGCCAACAAATAAAAAGATTAAGGAGTTTTTGTGTCATGCAAAATATATTTCAACGTCCATGGACAGTGGCGTTATTTGCGATATTTAATACGTTGTTGTGGGGGAGTGCTTTCCCGTTCATCAAATTAAGTTATGAAAAGCTAGATATTCAATCGAATGAGTATGGGCAACAGCTACTGTTCGCAGGAGAGCGCTTTTTATTAGCGGGGCTGCTTCTACTTCTTATTAGTCAAACCGTCCTAAAGCAATCGATTCGATTAACACGTCAAAAGTTTAAAGCGTATGCGCACCTCGGATCTTTTTTGACGTTTTTACAGTATTTATTCTTTTACATCGGGCTTTCGATCTCGACCGGAGTTCAAGGGTCGATTATCGCTGGATCAACATCGTTCTTTCAAATGGCTCTCGCTCATATACGGTATGAAGACGATAAACTGAATCGTTTGAAAGGTCTTGCCTTGACGTTTGGATTCTCAGGGATTGTCATCGCAAACTGGCCCGCGCCTGGTACAGAGGTTGGGTTCGGGATTGGCGAGATACTACTCATCTTGGCAATGGTGTCTGGCGCATTTGGGAATTTGATTGCGAAAGATTATTCAAAAGAATATGATGTTGCCCCGATGACAGCGTGGGCGATGGTCATCGGTTCGATCGGTTTACTCGTCATCGGTTACGTGTTCGAGCCGAATGGTATTTCGATGCCGTATACAGGACAGACGATTGCATTTCTCTTTTATTTGGCAATGTTGTCCGCAATTGGATTTACGCTTTGGAACACATTGATGAAATATAATCCGGTCAGTCGGATTTCACTATATATCTTCTTAGTTCCCTTATTTGGCGTGATTTTGTCTGGGATTTTGCTTGGAGAATCGATTCCTTGGAATGCGGTTGTTGGACTTTTGTTTGTCATCGCGGGTATTTATTTATCCACTTACTTTCAAGGGAGGCGGATGAGAAACATGCATTAAGCAATTGAAGATGAGACAGAGTTGACGGAAATAAAATATCATGACAAAATATATTAAAAATTCTGATTTTTTGGTTCTGAAATCGGTCTTCGTTTGTAAAGACTTGCGTGCGCAATCATTCAAAGGGAGGAGGAAAAACAATGACTAGGAATCGAATCGTTCGAAACATACTCATCTCGCGTCAACCGAGAGATGAGTACGTCAAGTACGTGATGAAGTGCGTGAGTCAAACTTTGAAGGAACGTCACGGTCCGGTGGCGACCCGCGCGACGAGACAAGGAGACGACATTCAAACGAGATGGCAGTTTGATGACCGTGTCGTAGAGGTGACGCTGAAACCAGATGTCCTCGCTTCGCTAGATACGGAACCGTTCGCGCTAGATGAGGTGTTCATCCGGGCTTTACAACTAAACGATGAGAAAGATCGGATTGTAGAATAATGAAAGGCAGGTGGTTCATGGGAATCACCTGCCTTTTTAAATTTGGATTGGTTTTGATTTTGACGTAAACAGTCGGAACGATAGAACCCCTAAAATGACTGCATACATCAAGAAATAAACTTCTTTTGGAAGGGACAACCAGAACGCACCAATCATCGGACCTGAGATCGAACCGATGCTGAATGAAATACTGTACAGCATGTTTCCGGTCGGCAACAAGGAGCGAGGGAGTACTTCTGTCATGTGCGCTAAACCGAGTGAGTACGTCGACCCTAAACCTGCGCCGGCTAGGGCGAATAGGAGGAGTAGACCGATATAATGATCGACGACGAGATTCGCCAAGGCGAACACGAGTGTTCCAAATGTCAGCACAATTTGTAAGATGCGTTTCTTTCCATACAAGTCAGCGAGGCGTCCGAGCGGAAGCTGAACGACAATCGACATGACGATGAACGTCGTGATGAGTGTACTTGTCTCCGTCAAACTCATCCCGTTTCGTGATGTGAAGATTGGGAAGTTGGCGTTTAAACTCGCTTCGAGGAAACCGTATGTAAAGGCGGGAAGGAGTGTATACCCTGCACCGACTAGAATTAGTCGAATTCGCCCCTTCGAATTGGTCTTCACTTTCTCGACCTCAGGGAATTCATTCTCGACTTTAAAGACGAGCATCAACGAAGCGAGACAGAAAAAGACAATAATCAAAAATGGTAACCAAAACCATAAATCGACGAGTGGTGCAATCAACGGACCGACGGCGAACCCGAGACTGAACGACATCCCATAATAGGCCATCGCTCGACCGAGACTACGTTTTTCACTAGAGGACGTGACCCATACTTGCGATCCGTAGTGTAATGCGGAGTCCCCAAATCCGATGAAGAAGCGCATCATCGCCCAGACGAGTAGGGACGGCCATATCGGCAATGCGAAGGTTGCGAATGCCGTCAAAACAATCCCGAGGACGATGGTCGGCCGAAAGCCGTATTTTCGAACGAATCTCTCTAAGAGAGGTGCAGAGACAATTACCCCAACATAGAGCATCGTCGCATTTAACCCGTTCACCCAGGCTGGTGCCCCGTCACGCTCGATTAAAGTGGATAAGAGTGGGATGAGTGCGCCTTGAATCAAACCGGAAATAAAGACGATCAATAGTAAGATCATAAAACGAAAACGGAGCATGGATTCACCTCATGAAGTCAAAGTGAAAAAGCCGAGAATGTTCTCAGCTTTTCGTGTCGTCAATCGGTTGTGGAGAGTGATTTAAGTGTAGTAACTCATCATCCCAACTGCCTTGACTAAACATTTCATCATGCTCTACTTTGTCTGAAACGAATGCGGCTGTCAATAAAATACTGAGTGTTCCACCGAAAATCACGATGGCCATAACCGTAATAATGAACACGTAAATCGCAGTCATCTACACACACCTCGATTCAGTTAATATACAGAACATTTCCCGAATCGAAATAATTAAAACGATGTAGCTTTGCGAGATTTAAAATCCACGGTCGGGTAATAGGCTTGCTTGACCAGAGCATTTGGTCCAAGACATTTGACGGCTGGGCAATGACAAGACAGCGTGGCGTTCAGTTGGCTGTTCGTCCACGTATCATACGCATCTTGGAATGACGTATCATAGACGGTACCAAGAGTACCGAGCTCGTCACCAAAATCGGTCACGATGATTTGTCCGTCAAAGATATTCGTGTTAAGGCGTGAACGACCATCCGGGTCATTTCGGACGGTCACGTTTTTTGTTTCATGAAGTCGTTTTAAGAGAGCACGATCTTCTGGTAAATCGGAACATGCATAGAAGGGCAATGTCCCAAAGAGCATCCAGACGTTTTCGTCACGGACGTCGAGTAAGTCATGGATGGCTTGTCGCGTATCAGCGAGCGATGCTGATTCTAGGGCGCTAGCGAAGTCTGCGGGGTACATTGGGTGCACCTCATGTCGCTGACAACCAAGCGATACGATTTCTTCATGGATCTCTTTCAGGTGCGGAATCGTCCGTTTGTTGATCATCGTCTCCGCTGACACGATGATTCCTTCAGCTGTGAGGGCACGGGCATTATCTTTCATCGTTTGGAGCATTTTTAACCTTGCCTCTTCACTCGGTTTACGATCCATCATCGCAAATCCACCTTCGAGGAAATCGGCATCGGTGCCCCAGTTATGCGAAATGTGCAAAACGTCCAAGTAAGGGGTAATAAGATGATAGCGAGATAACGGTAGCGTCAAGTTCGAGTTGATCTGAGTGCGGGCGCCACGTTCTTTCGCATAGCGTAACAGCGGAACGACATAGTTACGGACCGATTTCATCGATAACATCGGTTCACCACCTGTGATGGAGAAGGCGCGTAAATGTTCGATTTCATCCAATCGTTGAATTAACAATTCGAGTGGGACTTCAGGTTCTTCCTTCTGGTCAAGCATATAACCGACCGCACAATGTTCGCAGCGCATATTACACAATTTTGTTGTTGTTACTTCGACGTTGGATAAGACGAGTCGACCATGTTCGACTTGATCGAGATAGGCTTCCCAAGGGTCGAAAGTTGGGGAGATGTTTTGCATGTGGATTCCACCTTTTCATCAAGTTACACGAAATAGTATGCTATAATAGCAACTCTTTGTCACGAACCAAAGGAGCGATTACAAGATGGGTAAATCACGTACAGATACTGCCGGAAAGATGAACGTCCTAAAATCGAGAACGGAACTGCTATGTCTATCGGTCAACACGCTAGACGAGCATACGACACCTGAAGATTTACATCGCCTGTTAGCCGACATTGATTCGTTGCGCGCTAAAGTGGTGCGTTACGCCAAAGACCTAGAACAATCGTCTCGAAAGGATGAATCAGATTGAAATTAATTACTGGAGATTTTAAAGATGTCACAGTCGACCGACTTGGCATTAATGGAGAGGGCATCGCGACAATCAATCGCATGGTCATTTTCATACCAAACTTATTACCGGGAGAACGAGCAAAAGTCGAAATCACACGTGTAGAAAAAAATTATGCAGAAGCGCGTGTCGTCAAACGCGACAACGACTCGAAAGACCGTGTTAAAGCACCTTGTCCGATTTACGACGAGTGTGGAGGCTGCCAAATCCAACACATGAGTTCTCGTCTGCAGATGGAGTATAAAGAAGAAATCGTTCGAAATGCCTTCCGTCAAAAGACGAAGCTAAACGTGGAAAAATCGGATATTCGTCCGACAATTGGTATGGAAGACCCGTGGTACTATCGAAATAAATCACAATTCCCACTCGGCACACGCCATGGCGAGATTGTCTCAGGACTCTACAAGCCGAACACAAACCATCTCGTGTCGATTGAGCACTGTATGGTCCAACAACGTGACACAACGAACATCAATAATGCGATTGTCCGTATTTTAAACGAACTCGACATCCCCGTCTATGACGCACGCCGCGACACGGGGTATGCCAGAACCGTCGTCGTTCGTTCCGGATACAACACGAATGACGTACAAGTTGTTCTCGTCGTTGGGCATGAAGATGTCCCGGATTTAGATGAATTGAGTGACCGCATCATGGCATTGCCAAATGTTGTCTCGTTCCATATCAATATCAATTCAAACCGATCTAGTGTTATTTTTGGTTATCGGACGGTTCACATCGCGGGTCAAGAAAAGATGGATGAGCAGCTTGATGACGTCCATTATCACTTGTCACCACGCGCATTCTTCCAGTTGAATCCGGCACAGACGGAAAAAATGTATCGTGAAGTCGTTGAAGCTGCAGCATTGACGGGTGAAGAACGTGTCATTGATGCGTATGCGGGTGTCGGTTCGATCGGTCTCTGGTTAGCGCCACACGCGAAGGAAATTCGAGGAATGGAAGTTGTACCGGAAGCAGTCGAAGATGCGAACGACCATATGCGTGAGAATGGCTACAGCCACGTCACGTACGTCGAAGGGCGTGCCGAGCATTGGATCCCTCGTTGGGTTAAAGATGGATGGCTCCCAGATGTCGTCGTAGTCGATCCGCCACGGACAGGTATGGATCATCAATTAATCAATTCAATCATTTCATCCAAGGCGAAACGAATTGTTTACGTGTCATGCAACCCGCAGACGCTCGCACGTGATACCGATCAGTTGATGAAGGCCGGATACAAGGTGAATTACGTACAACCGTACGACATGTTCCCTCAGACATCACATGTCGAATCCGTTGTTGTATTCGAGAAGAAGAAAAAGAAAAAATATTGACGAGTCGGTGAAAATACTTGTGAAGTAAGCGTTTTCACGTTATAGTTCAGATGTCAGACTTCTTATCAAATATAGAAGTGGAGGAACATCCAATGATTTCACAAGAACGCGTACAAGAACTCGTGCATAAAGCTATTGAGGCGCGCAAGCGCGCTTATACACCTTATTCAAAATTTAACGTCGGGGCTGTCGTCATCGACGCATCCGGTAATGAGATTACAGGATGTAACGTGGAGAATGCTTCATACGGTCTATCGATGTGTGCCGAGCGAACAGCGATTTTCAAAGCTGTCTCAGAAGGTAGCGAATCGATCGAGACAGTGGTTGTCGTCGGCGATACAGAAGGGCCGATTTCACCGTGTGGGGCATGCCGCCAAGTCATCGCCGAATTCGCAGGAGAAGAGTTCACGTTAATTCTAGCGAACTTAAATGGTGACACAAAAGTGATGACAAAAGAAGAGATGTTGCCTTACGGATTCTCACCGAAGGACTTAACATAAACAAGCTGCGGACAAACGTCCGCAGCTTGTTTATTTGTCCGTATATTTCTTTTCGCTCACCGAGTCATCTTTTGAGTGACGTTTGTTCTTCTCGTCTTTTACCCGTTCATTTAACTCCTCAACGGGAATCGGATCGACAGTCTGCATGCCGTCCTCGTCAAAAATGCTCTCTTTGTCCGTGTCGACAGCATCTGGGTTATCGAACGGACGCTTCGAGGTTGGTCGTTTCTTTTCCATCCAATCGCCTCCTTCCACCTAAACATTCCACTACATGTAAAGCTGTAAACGTTTTCGTCATGGGTTTTGAGATTGTGAAATGGTGGAATGAAGAGTGCATAGTGAAGGAGGGGTTATGATGGACCGGAAAGTATTGACCGGGATTGTATTAGGTGTCGCTGGAGCTGCGCTCGTAGCACCGAAAGTGGCGGCACTACTTTCTCAACGTGAGGCAGAAGACACATGGCAAAAGATGGATGAACGGGAGAGTGTGGACGCGAGTCAGGATGAGGCAGAAGAGGGCCTCACGCAACTAGATTCTAGTCATCGTGCCGAGTGGCAAGCGAACGGATTCCCACAGACGCACGCCGAACGAGAGCGACTGCAACAAGAATCGATTAATCAATATAAAGGCAAAGACATTTAAAAAGGCAGCCCTATGCTGAACTGCCCATAAAAGTTAGATTTTCATGTCTAACTTTTATGGGGGCGGTTCATGCGGGCTGCCTTTTACATATCGAACGTGTCTTCCGGGAGGAGAGGTAAACCGACCGTGACAGTGGTTCCTTTTCCGACTTCTGAACTGAAGTGGAGCGACCCCTCGTGCCGCTCGATGATATGTTTAGCAATGGCCAGACCGAGACCGGTCCCACCATCTTTTCGTGTTCTTGATTTATTGACGCGGTAGAAGCGTTCCGTCAATTTATCTACATCTTCTTTCGGAATGCCCCGACCTTCGTCGCGGATTTCAGTAATCGCATAGTTTGTTTCAGCGAACGATTTCACATGAATTGTTTTGCCCGATTCCGTGTAGCGGAGTGCGTTGTCAAGTAGATTACCGATGACCTGTTCGAGTCGGTCGTGATCGCCAAGGATAATTAAGTCGAAATCTAAGTTCGATTCAATTGTCACACCTTTCGCCCGGGCAATGGGTTCGAGTCGATAGAGGACGTCTTCGAGTACTTGTGAATAGACGACTGGCTCTTTTGTCATCGGATACGAATCTCGCTCTAACTGTGCGAGGTCGAGTAAATCAGTAACAAGTCGTTGAAGCCGGTTCGTCTCGTTCTCGATGATGTCATAATATTGTGCCCTCGTTTGTTCATCCAATGTGTCGTCTTGAAGCATCTCGGTATAACCGCGAATGTATGATAACGGTGTGCGGAGTTCGTGACTGACGTTCGCTAAAAACTCTTTTCGTTGTTCTTCGACGAGTCCGAGCGATTCCGCCATCGAATTGAGCGTATCCGCCAGTTCACCAATCTCGTCATCATAGACAATCGGGATGCGGTGTGAGAAATCGCCCTGCGCATATACTTGAGAGGCACGTTTCATTTGGATGAGCGGCTGAATGATGGTGTCGATGATCTGTTTACCAAAAATAAGCAAGTTCACAATCATGAGGACGAGCAAAAACGTGATCATGAGCCGAATCGGTTGAAACGGTTCGCTGATTTTACTGAGCTCCATGTAAAGGATTAACGCATTATCGAGTTCACCGTCTCGTACGAGGGGGAATGCAGTCATCAAAATGTCAACGTCCTCGGTCGGGTGTTTCCGAGTCACGGAAATTGCATACCCGTCTTGTAGCCGCTCGAGATCTTGTTGCCTTAAAAACGTCTTTCCTGAACCGAGTGTATCTTCTCGAACCGAGGAGAGGAACACTTTCGTTTCCGTTAGCTCATTCGTATACGTCATACTGTCTGCAAACGCGTCAGAAAAACCGTCGGCCTTGTAGATGGTGACGAGTTTCTCTCCACGATTGATGAGCAGCTCTTCTTGCGTTTGAATATAGAATTTATCGTACAAATAAAACGTCATAATTAGAAACACGAATGCTGAGAAGAGGCTGGCTGTCCAGATGGTAATCCAAATCCGCTTCCGAATCGTGTATCGTTTCATTCGTTTGCCTCGAATTTATATCCGATGCCCCATACCGTTTGAATGTAACCGCCCGCTTCACCAAGTTTCAGACGTAGTGTCTTAATGTGTGTATCGACTGTACGAAGGTTCCCGTGGTATTCGGTTCCCCAAATTTGATCGAGTAGCTGTTCACGAGAAAATACTTTCTCGTCGTTTGTGATAAACAGGTAAAGCAAATCAAACTCTTTACGTGTCAGGTTGACGGTTTTTCCTTTTACACTGACGGCACGGCCATCGATATCAATTGAGAGAACCCCGATATCAAACGTTGCCTCTTGTTCTTTAGAGAAACTATGAGTGCGACGGAGAGTTGCCTCAATACGAGCGAGTAATTCGCGTGGACTAAACGGCTTCGTGATATAGTCGTCCGCCCCAATTTTTAGTCCGTGAATCCGGTCGAGTTCTTCCGATCGTGCCGTTAACAGAATGATGGGCACGTTCGAAAACTCACGGATGCGCATGCATGCCGTCAAACCATCGAGTTCCGGCATCATGACGTCGAGTAAGACGAGATGGAATGTCTCTTCTTTTAAGCGCTCAATAGCTTCAAGACCGTTTGAGGCGGTGACCGTCTCATACCCCTCTTTTTCTAAATTTGATACAAGTAAATCTCGCATTTGTTCTTCGTCATCAGTTACGAGGATACGAAACATTGATTCTGACATATGTCATTCTCCTTTACAAAACGGTTAACGGGAGTTGTGATGAATCCCCCATAGTTCTATCATACCTATCTCTTCGAATTAGAACAGATTTATTCGGCTCCGACAAGTTACCTCCATCAAATCCACACAAAAAAGCCACAAAAAAGCCAATTCTTTGACAGAATTGGCTCAGGCTTCGAGTTGCGTTTCGTAAGGAACTTCGTATTCTGGGACATGAAGGGTATGCGAGTAAAGTTGGAAACTCGACTTGGATACTTCATAAAGGACGTATTCGGCGTCACCCTGATTGATTTCTGCAAGCAGTTCTGAACGAATCTCATTCGCGCAAAACGCGTATGGAAGCTTTTCTGCTGCGGCAATCGAGCGTTCATTCGATTTACGGATTTTTAAAAACACACTTTCCATGTCAAGTTCGAAGAAGAGTTCCGAGAAGAACGACTCTTTCGCGACTTGATTATAACCTTTGCCATGATATGGCTTGCCAAGCCATGTACCAAGAAACCCGTAGCCGGATTCGACGTCGTACAAGCTGATTGTCCCAATTGGGGTACCATACTCGTTCGTGATGGTACGTGAGATGATATTTCCTTGCTCTTCTAGCTCGATGATTTGCTTCGTGCTAAATAAAAACTCGTCAAAGTGGACCGTCTTTTGACGGACATACGGAAAGACATCTGGGTGTTGCATCAGTTCGAACAACTCCGCGCAGTCGGTGAGCTCACGAAATTTGAGCACCTTTACATTCCTCCTCCTATTTCAGACCGCTGAAGAATAGTCGTAACGAAAGCATACTTCTGGCTTCGCTGTTCGAACCGCCTTGGCTGCTTTATAAAGTTACAAGATAAATTTTATATAGTATTTTTAAAAAAGCAAGTAAATTATGCGTAAAAACGCTTATGAAAAATAATGAAAATTATTCGACCTCATGATGCGTTTCGGCACGCTCCGTTTTGTAGACGACTTCGCCGTTTACAATCGTCATAATCGGCTTCGCCAAGTAGTCGAGGGGGAAGTGATTCCACAGCACGAGATCGGCGTCTTTCCCGACTTCTAGTGAGCCGATGCGGTCGTCAACACCTAATGATTCAGCAGGATTGATGGTGATTCCTCGTAAAGCGACATCAACCGGTAAGCCTTCACGAGCCGCAAGTCCTGCGCATAAATTTAAGTATTGAACAGGCGTGTACGGATGATCGGTCGTAATCGAAACGATCATGCCATGTTCATGTAGAACACGATACGTCTCCCACGTCTTATTTTGGAGCTCGATTTTCGATTTTCGAGTGAACGTCGGTCCGACGGTGACGTGTTTCACACCGAGTTCCTGTAACTTTTTAGCGACGAGGTGACCTTCCGTACAATGCTCGATTCGAAAGTCGAGGTCAAACTCTTTTGCGAAACGTACGACAGATAGGATATCGTCGGCTCGGTGTGCATGAACACGAATTGGCATTTCACGATTGAGAGCGAGTTGAATCATCTGACTGCCGAAAGTTCCAATCGTCTTGGTCGACCCGACCGTGCGGAACGCTTCACGAAGCAATCCCATAATACCCATTCGTGTTAAGTCCCCCGTTTTTCCCATACTATGAATCCGTTTTGGGTTTTCACCGAGCGCCATCTTCAGTCCGGCATGACGTCGGACAATCATGTCATCAATATAGCGACCGTGCGTTTTGATGACACTTGTCACACCACCGATGACGTTCATGCTACCTGGCATGACTTGTACGGCAGTCACCCCTGCCATCAGCGCTTCCTGAAAACCTTCGTCCAGTGGATAAACACCATCAATCGCACGGGCATGAGGAGTCATCGCTTCTACTGTTTCATTAGCGTCGTTTCCGACGGACCCGGTCCCTTCATCATATAAGCCAAGATGGGTATGGGCATCGATGAAACCAGGGAATAAGAAGTTTCCTTCCGCCTCGATGACGTTCTCATCGTCAAGTGGCTCAAGCAATTCAGCCATTTCGATGATTTTGCCGTCTCGAACACGAAGGTCTCCGTAAAAGTGAGGTGCGGTAATCGGATAAACATGGGCATTTCGAATAAGTAAGTGACTCACAATTAATTCTCCTTAGGCATCTTGTAGTAGTTGTGTTAGAGCGGGTTCGAGTGTTTCATATCGAAAATCGAATCCGTGTTGAAGCGCCTTAGTCGGAACGACCTTCGCGCCTTCTAGGACGATGACACTTTTCTCACCGAGAACGAGTTTCATCATTGATGTAGGTGCGGGAATCCAATGTGGACGATGCATCACTTTTGCAATCGTCTTCCCGAATTCATTCATCGTCACCGGTGTTGGAGCCGTTCCGTTTACGGGACCTTCGATTGCATCTGTTTCGATGATATGCACGAATAACCGTACAAGATCATCTAAATGAATCCAGGGTACCCACTGCTCTCCCGATCCAATTTTACCACCGACCCCGAACTGATAAGGAAGTTTCATTAATGGGAAAGCACCTCCGTCATTTGATAAAACGACTCCGGTGCGCATGGTAACGAGACGTATGCCAAGGTCGCGAATCGGGTCGGCTTCTTGTTCCCAAAGAATACATACATTCCCTAGGAAATTGGTCCGCGTCGGTAAGGGCGTTTCTTCCGAATAAGTGATGGAGCGGTCTTCACCATATATCCCAATCGCTGAGCCGCTTATGACGACTTGTGGCTTCTGTTTCAACTGTTTAATCAGGCGAACGACTTCTTTCGTTCCTTCGATTCGACTTTGAAGGATGGCTTGTTTTTGCTTATGTGTCCATCGTCCATCATTGATGGAGGCCCCAGCTAAATGAATGAAAGCATCCGTTCCTTCAAGTTCTTTTTCTGGTTTGCTATTTGGTGTCAACCATTCGATAAATGACACCCCGCGATGGCGAGGACGAGGATGACGAGTCAACACGACGACTTGATGACCGGCATCGGCTAGTGCGCGGACGAGCGGTTGACCGATGAGCCCGGTTCCACCGGTGATTGCGATTTTCATGAAATTCCCTCCGATATCATGTGTTGTTTCTAAAATGGGTATAAGTCAGTATATCCAGATGAATACCCTTTCTTCTAACTTATCAAAAATCCTCTACAATTCCTGAACGTGATATGTTAGAAACATGAAATGGAGGGGAATCGTTGTGAAAATTGCAAAGTTCACTACCCAACAAAAGAATAAAGACCGATTGAACGTCTTCATCGAGCGCGAAGGAAAAGAGGAGTTTGCGTTTGCTATCGATGTTGACGTGTTCATTAAGTACGGACTCGCAAAAGGAATGGAGCTTGAGGATGACTTTGTCCAAGATGTGCTTGAAGCGGAAGAGGCTCAAAAGGCGTATAAATTGGCCGTCAATTATTTATCGTATCGAATGCGTGCCATTTCAGAGGTACAGGACTACCTAGTGAAGAAGGAGTTAAGTGAAACTGCCATCAAACATGCCATCACGCGACTGAAAGAGCAACGCTACTTGAATGATGCTGAATTCGCGAAAGCTTATGTCCAGACTAAGTTCAATACGAGTCCGAGCGGGCCAATTAAAATTAAACGGGAGCTTGGACAGCTTCGTATTCCAGCAGACATCGTCGAGACGGTAGTGGCGTCAATCACTCATGAAGAGCTTGTCGAAAAGGCAGGAAAGTTCGTGAAAAGGAAACAAATGGAAACAAATCGACGTTCTGCCACAGAAGTGCAACAAAGAATTCAACAAACCCTAATGCAAAGGGGGTTTACCTTTGATATTATTTCAGAGGCGATTCAAACTTTTTGGGAGGAAGAAGACGAAGATGTCGAGATTGCGGCATGTCTGAAACAGGCTGAAAAGTTGAGTCGGAAGTTCAACGGATATGATGCGTTCGAACGCAAACAGCGTATGAAGATGCAGCTTCGGCGCAAAGGATTTCCGTATGACGTGATTGAACGTACATTAGATCGACTCGTTCAAGAAGAATCGTGATGGGACATCTGTTTACGGTAGGGGAAAATACGAAAAGGTGGGTCTACATTGACGATTTTAGAATGGATTACAGCACTGACACCGATTGTGGCCGTGCTTATCTTATTGGTAATTATGCGTTTACCTGCATCAGTAGCAATGCCTTTGTCACTTGTGACGACGGCGATTTTAGCATTCTTTGTTTGGCAATTGGATGCGACACGGATTATGTCAGCCACGCTACAAGGTCTTGTCATTGCCGTGACAACAGTATGGATTGTATACGGTGCCATCGGAATGATGAATACGATGAAAGAAGGAGGCGGAATGAATGCAATTCGCTCCGGATTCGTCAACATCACACCCGATCCGCGGATTCAAGTTTTGATTGTCGGTTGGTTATTCGTTTCATTCATTGAAGGGGCTTCAGGGTTCGGTACACCGGCTACCGTGGCGGCACCACTTTTGATTGCACTCGGCTTTCCGCCAATAGCGGCAGTCGTCATCGCACTATCAGCAGACGTTTCAGCCGTTACGTTTGGGGCAGTGGGTACACCGGCACTCATCGGGATTGGTAATGGTCTATCCCTTGATGTGAATCAGCCGGAGGCGATTGAATTTATTACAGAGGTCGTCTTACAAACAGTCTTGATTGACATGGCGGTTGGATTATTCATCCCATTTATTTTAATTTTGATGCTGACTCGTTTCTTCAGTAAAGAAAAGTCAATCAAACCTGCGCTTGAAGTGTTTCCAATCGCAATTGTCGCAGCGCTTCTGTATAGTGTGCCGGCATACATTTGGACGTTGATTCTAGGGTTTGAGTTCGGTGGAATGCTTGGTGGATTGACGGGGCTAGTCATTCTCGTCACAATGGCACGAAAAGGGATTCTCATGCCAAAACGCGTATGGACGTTTGATGGATACGCGGATCAAATCGAACAACCTGTTGAAAGTAAGACCGTTAAAACTGGAAAGCGTGAGTTGCCACAATGGAAAGCGTGGGCACCTTATCTCATTTTGACGATTTTCTTGATTTTGACACGAACAGTTCCATTCTTGAACGAGTTATCTCGTAGTGTACGAATCAATCTCCCGGATATTTTAGGGGTCGAAGGGATTTCAACATCTTGGGAACCATTTTATTCACCAGGATTCATGTTTATCTTGACGATCATCGCAACATTCTTCTTGCACAATATGAGTTGGTCACAAGTCACGTCGGTCTTTAAAGCAACGACGCTTGGTGTCGTTGGAACGGCCATTACGTTAGCGGCTTCTGTTCCGATGGTTCGTATTTTCATCCACTCAGAAAGTGGTGGAGCTGGACTTGCGTCGATGCCAGTCGAACTCGCGACAGCGGCTGCTGACACGTTCGGTGGAGTATGGCCACTCGTCGCACCATGGATTGGGGCCCTCGGCGCGTTCGTTTCAGGATCGGCGACCTTCTCGAACATGATGTTCTCGAGCTTGACGACAAATGTCGCTAGTTCAGTTGGGTTGAATGAGTCACTAGCCTTGTCGATGCAGATGGCAGGGGCGAACGCCGGGAACATGATTTGTGTGTTAAACGTCGTAGCGGTGGCATCTGTTGCCGGATTGCTTGGGAAAGAAGGAACGATCATCCGTTATACGCTCATGCCGATGATTTATTATGCAACGGCTACAGGGGTCGTTGGTCTCATTTTGGGCATGTTTTTCTTAAACTAAACACAAGTTACAATTTTTTTACAGAATAATATTGACAATTTTCAGAACAGTCTGCTAAGGTTTGAGTAGATTTTAAAACGATGAAACGAGAGGAGCCAAAATGATGAACAACATTGCACTCACAAACACACTCAAAACATCATATGGCTACTCGTATTTAACTGCGTGACTTTGGCAGCTGGATAGGGGTAGTGTCCTTTCCCTGACCATGCAAAAGACTGAAGACTTCTTCAAGCGCGCTTCATTTGATTGGTTGCACAATCAGGTGGAGTGCGCTTTTTTGCGTGCTCAGATGGATTGGGCGAAAGGGGGAAATCAGTCATGAAACTGATTAAACAATTGGATTGGTTTATTAAAAGACAGAAACGGACGTATGTGATCGCCATCATCTTACTTATCATCACGGGTGTGGTGGATATGCTACCACCATGGATTATCGGACAGGCAATCGATGCGATTCGTGAAGGTAGTTTGACGACAGAGCGGTTAATTCTGATTGTGTCGTCGCTTCTAGGCATCATGGTGCTGTCTTATGTGATGTCGTACTTGTGGATTGCCCGACTATTTGGGACAGCCTTTCTACTGGAAAAGAAATTAAGAGGTCGCTTTTTTGGTCATCTCCTCAAACAAACACCGCGTTTTTATCAACAACATCGTACAGGTGACTTGATGGCGCTTGCGACGAATGACTTGAAAGCGGTAGAGCGGACAGCAGGGTTTGGGGTCATGACATTAGTCGACTCATTCAACATGACGCTTATCGCGTTGACGATCATGGGTGTGTTTATCGATTGGAAGTTGACGCTCGCAGCACTCTTGCCGATGCCGATTCTTGCCTGGTCGATGAATAAACTCGGAAGTCAAATTCATACACGTTTCACGGCAGCTCAAGACTCGTTCGGGGTGATGAACGACCAAGTCGTGGAATCGATTTCAGGTCTTCGGGTCGTCCGTTCCTTCGTCCAAGAAGAAGCGGACACGAAAAAGTTTGATGATATCACGGATGACGTGATGGCAAAAAACCTGCATGTCGCAAAAATCGATGTGTTGTTTGAACCGGTCATCAAGTTGCTTGTCGGATTCAGTTACTTGATTGGGCTATCGTTCGGGACGTATCTCGTCTTTACGAACGACATCACGCTTGGTCAGCTCGTCTCCTTCAATATTTATTTAGGGATGCTCATTTGGCCGATGTATGCGTTCGGGGAACTCATCAACGTCGTGCAGCGAGGAACAGCGAGTCTCGAGCGAATTGAAACGACGATGAACGAAGTACCAGACGTTGCCTCGACGGGAACAGTTCACATCGATGTACCGGAGAAAATCACCTTCAAATCGCTCTCGTTCCGTTATCCAAACGCAAATCGGGAGTCGTTAGAAGACATCGTCCTGCACGTCTCACGTGGTGAGACAATTGGAATCGTCGGACCGACTGGGGCCGGGAAGACGACGTTATTGCGTCAATTGCTTCGGGAGTATCCGATTGACGATTCACTTCTCGTGAACGGTGTACCAATCTCTGACATCAAACTCGAAACCGTCCGTGGCTGGAGTGGATATGTGTCACAAGAACACCTCCTATTCTCGAAAACAGTACGTGATAACATTCGCTTCGGGGTAGATGACGTATCGGATGAAGCGCTCGAGACGGCGATTCATCTCGCCGCATTTGATACAGATATCGAACACCTTGACAATGGTCTGGATACGGTTGTCGGGGAACAGGGTGTCATGCTGTCAGGTGGACAGAAGCAACGTTTGTCGATTTCACGAGCGTTGTTGAAAAATCCAGAGATTCTACTTCTTGACGACTCGCTTTCGGCGGTCGATGCGAAAACGGAGTCACGAATCATCGATTCGGTCCGTACGAGCCGTAAGGCGAAGACGACATTTATCGTGGCTCACCGTCTTTCTGCGGTGGCGCACGCTGACCAAATTCTCGTCCTTCAAGACGGGCGTGTCACAGAGCGCGGCACACATGACCAACTGATGGAACGACACGGTTGGTACTATGAACAATTTATTCGACAAGGAGAGTCGGAGTAATCCGGGAAAGGGGGAATCTCTCATGATCGATCAATATGAATTAGATCCGGTCCGCCGGAAGAAGACGATTCGCTCACTCGTTGGCTATGCCAAACAAGTGAAGCGCTCCATCTTCCTCGGACTGGCATTACTCTTTTTAGCGGTCGGCGCAGAACTTGCCGGGCCGTATATCGCCAAAGTCATTATCGATGAGCATATCGTCGCCATCGAGCGTGACTGGGTTCAAGTCGAATCCGGCGGTAGTGTTTCCTTTAATGGTGATTCTTATGAGAAGGAAACGAGACTAAACGACCAAGATGTGATTCAGCCGGTCTCGATCGTACAAACGACCGAAGGATACTATCTTGTACCTGAGGCGGTTATGAGCGGAGGAGTCCGTGAAGTTGAAGGAGACGTGCTGACGATTACAAGAGGAGACGAGACGGCGACGTATGATAATATCGTCTCACTCTCGTCGACCGACGTATTTCAGTTCTATCAAACGGATTTACGAGCGGTCCTTCTCTTATCGGGACTTTACGTCGTCTTGTTATTATTTGCGGCGGGATTGAACTGGGGACAACAGATGCTCTTGCAACGGTCAGCGCATAAAATCGTAAAAACGATGCGTCTTGACGTGATGAAGCATCTCCAAACGATTCCGGTCCGCTATTTTGACCAGACACCGATTGGGAAAATTGTCAGTCGTGTCACAAATGATACGGAGACGATTCGTGACCTGTATTTAGGGGTGCTCGCTCGCGTCTTCCAAAGTGTCGTCATGATGATTGGGGTACTCATTGCGATGTTCTTCCTAGACGTACGTCTTGGACTCGTCTCACTCATTATCATCCCGGTCGTCATCGTCTGGATTAAATTGTTCCAACGTTTCTCGACGAAAAATAACTTCCGTGTCCGCGCACTCGTCGCGGATATGAACGCGCAGTTAAATGAGAGCATTCAGACGATGCCAATCATTCAATCGTACGTCCGCGAAGATCTCGTCTATGACGAATTTAACGAGAAGAACAGTGACAACTTCCAAACGAGACGAAAACTGTTGAAATTAGATGCGTTGATGAGCCATAACCTCGTCAATTTCTTCCGAAACATGGCGCTCGCCTTGCTCATCTGGTTCGTCGGAACACAAACGCTCGGTGGGGGAAGCATCCTGACGCTCGGGATTTTGTACGCATACATCGACTACGTCTCACGGATCTTTGAGCCGGTGACACAAATCATGAACCAATTGTCACCACTTCAGCAAGCGCTCGTCTCGGCCGACCGAATGTTCCAGTTACTTGACGAAAAAGGGGAACCGGTCTCATCAGAACGCATTTCACGTTTTAAAGGGGAAGTTGTCTTTGATGATGTGACATTCAGTTATGAAGCAGGGAAGCCGGTGTTGCAACAGATTGAACTACACGCCGCTCCGGGTGAGACGATCGCTCTGGTCGGACATACGGGTAGTGGAAAGAGCTCGATTATGAACTTGCTCATGCGATTTTATGACCCGTCTGTAGGCGTCCTACGAATCGATGGGATGGATGTGACGAAGCTCCCAACTCAGGCAGTACGGGACCACCTCGGGATTGTCTTACAAGACCCGTTCCTGTTCACCGGTACAATTCGGACGAACGTCACGCTAGGAGACGAGACAATCACGGATGAGCAGGTTTGGAACGCACTGACAGCCGTAGGGGCTGACCGTTTCGTGAAGCAGTTGCCACAAGGAATCGATGAACCGGTGATTGAGCGTGGGGCCTCACTCTCGAGTGGGGAACGACAGTTGATCAGCTTCGCTCGTGCCCTCGTCTTCGACCCGGCCATCCTCGTCCTCGATGAGGCGACAGCAAGTGTCGACTCGGAGACCGAGGCACTGATTCAAGAGGCACTCAAAACACTCACGTACGGTCGAACGACGTTTGTCATCGCCCACCGTCTCTCTACGATTCGGGAAGCGGACCAGATTCTCGTCCTCGACCATGGTCGAATTATCGAGCGGGGGAATCACCAGTCACTCATCGAATTCGGTGGTGTCTATGCTCGAATGCACGAATTACAAAGTAAACAACAAGTCATCAGCTAAGGAGGTCACATGGAAATCACGGGGAAATATAACCGCGCCAAAGTATTCAATGAACGAATCGATGATATGACGCGGAATCAGATTCAAACTCTTCTCGACCAACCATTCACAGAAGGGGCATCGATTCGGATCATGCCGGATATGCACGCCGGTAAAGGGTCGGTCGTTGGGACGACGATGACCATTCAAGACAAAGTCGTGCCTAACCTGGTCGGTGTCGACTTAGGATGTGGGATGCTTTGTACGGAAATTAAAGCCAAGCGAATCGATTTTCAGCGACTCGACGATATCATTCGTGAACTGGTACCGAGCGGGATGAACATTCGTGAGAAGGTTCATCCATATGCTTCTGAACTTCCGCTAGAAGAGGTGCGGGCGCCGTATAAACTCGACCGTGCCTTGCGCTCGGTCGGATCGCTCGGCTCAGGAAATCACTTTATTGAAGTGAACCGGGATGAAGAGGGACGAACGTTTCTCGTCATCCATTCCGGTTCACGCCATCTCGGTGTACAGATTGCCGATCACTATCAAGAGCGCGCGATTCAACATATGATGGAAACGAAAGATGTAATAGAAGCAATCGAACGATTGAAGGATACTGGACGCCAGAAAGAAATCTCGACGTATCTGGAAGTGGAACGAGAAGCGCGGAAATCATTCCAAGACTTGGCTTATGTCGAAGGAGAGGACATGGACGATTATATGCATGACGTTCGCATCGCCCAACAATACGCAGCGGCGAACCGTCGCGCGATGACAGATGTGATCGTGGAAGCGATGAAGTGGAACGTCGTCGATCAATTCGACACCGTTCATAACTATATCGACCATGATGCGATGATTCTACGAAAAGGAGCCATTTCCGCGCAAGAAGGAGAGCGTGTCATCATTCCGATGAACATGCGAGACGGTTCGCTCATCTGTACCGGGAAAGGGAACCCGGACTGGAACTTCTCGGGTCCGCACGGGTCAGGGCGAATCATGTCTCGCTCGGCAGCACGTAAACGCGTCGACTTCAAAGAATTCAAACGTACGATGGAAGGCGTTTGGTCGACATCGGTTCGACCATCTACGGTGGATGAGTCACCATTCGTCTACAAATCGATGAAAGAAATCGTCCGTTATATCGAACCGGCCGTCAGCATCGATCAAGTCATCAAACCGTTGTACAACTTCAAGGCGAACTGAGTGGGTTTTCACTCAGTTTCGCCTTTTTCTTTTTTTCGTAAAATCTGATACGCTTACATCGAGGTGAACGAAATGGAAAAGCGGTTAAGTGACTTATCAAAATATGAGTTAGAGCAGGAAATTCAAGCATTACATGAGAGAAAGCGAAAGGCTGAACAAATGGGCATGGTCAGCGAAATCGAAGTTGTCCTTCGACGGATTGCGATTGCCGAAAGTTATTTGGTCGACCCATCATCGTTTCGTCCCGGTGAAACATACGTCGTCAACTATAATGACCAACCGTTCCGCTTGAAATTCGTCAACGGTGTCATGGGTTGGGGTACGTTTGAAGGGGACATGACAGAACGGGCCATCCCACTCTCTGAACTGTCGGAGGTGAAACAATGAATCGGAACGAACAGTATGATCGGCTTGCTACAATCTTAAAAGAAAAGAATGATGTGTTAAACGACTCGGAAGCGGTAACGTGGGTCGAGGTGTTATGGGAAGACTTTGAAACAACGCTTGCCAAGGCCGGGGAGCCGTATCCGGGAGAAGCGAAGGCGTTTCAGTACGTCATTCAACAGATTGATGCGTACGGCGCACAGCTCCACTTGTTCCAAACGAAGAACGAAAAGTTTAAGCATTTGATGTCTAAACGGAATTTACATTGAATCACGTCTATCCGACGTGATTTTTTTATTGCAATTATCATTCAGTTCGTTATAATGAAGGTCGCTAATAGTTTTATTGTAAGTATAGTATAGATAAACTTTCTTTAGTTGAACTCATGTTTTACTAAACTAGAAGGGGGCGTTCAGTCGTTGGAAGTAGGTCAAAACATTAAGCGGCTCCGAATTAAAAAAGGATTGACCCAAGAAGAATTGGCGGAGCGTACGGATTTGAGTAAAGGATACATTTCTCAAATCGAACGGGATTTAAGCTCTCCCTCGTTAGAGACGTTATTTGATTTATTGAGTGTCCTCGGGAGTTCTCCAAAAGAGTTCTTCGATGAAGACTTGAATCAAAAAGTCGTCTACACCGTCGATGATCGCACTACTTATGTAGATGAGGAACGAAAATATCGGACAGAGTGGCTCATTCCGGAATCGAATGAGAAAGAGATGGAGCCGATTCTCGTCACGTTTTGCAAGAATGGAGAGTTCAAACAGTATGAACCTTCACGTTCAGAGACATTGGTTTATGTCTTGTCCGGTAGAGTGGCGCTGAAGTTAGGTCATCACACTTATTTCGCTAAAGCAGGGGAAACAATGTACTATGTCGCCTCGGATTCACACCAGATCGTCAACGACCATGATGGCGAGAGTGAGTGTCTCATCGTAGCGACCCATTCATATTTATAAGCCAATAAAGGAGGAAACAGCATGAATACAGAAACAATAATTCGCTTTGACCACGTCTCAAAGCGTTACGACGACACAGTCGTCTTAGAAGATATCAGTTTTGAAATTGAGCGTGGAAAGTTTTATACGCTTCTCGGTCCATCGGGATGTGGGAAGACGACAATCTTACGTCTCATCGCAGGATTTACGGATGCAACCGAAGGAGATATTCACTTCAGTGGGAAACGAATCAACGATGTACCGGCCAACAAACGACAAGTGAACACCGTGTTTCAAGATTATGCGCTGTTTCCTCATCTAAACGTATTTGAAAATGTCGCGTTCGGTCTCCGGATTAAAAAGTTAAAAGAGGCAGATATAAAAGCAAAAGTAGAGCAAGCTCTCAAGTTTGTTAACTTAGAAGGATACGGCTCGCGCGAAATCGATGAGATGTCAGGGGGACAACGTCAACGTGTCGCTATCGCCCGCGCGATCGTGAACGAGCCAGAAGTCATCCTCCTCGATGAACCGCTATCTGCCTTAGATTTAAAACTTCGGACGGAAATGCAATACGAATTGCGTGAATTGCAACAACGTCTTGGCATCACCTTCATCTTCGTCACACACGACCAAGAAGAGGCGCTCGCGATGTCCGATGAGATTTTCGTCATGAATAACGGTAAAATTGTTCAGAGCGGGACGCCGACTGATATTTATGACGAACCGATTAACCGTTTCGTCGCAGACTTCATTGGAGAATCCAATATCGTACCTGGTGTCATGCCGGAAGACAACGTCGTCACGTTCGCTGGTAAAACATTTGACTGTGTCGACCAAGGGTTTGACCGGAATGAAAAAGTCGAAGTCATCATTCGTCCGGAAGACTTGGAGATGACATCGGTCGAAGCGGCAAACCTTGTCGTCGACGTCGATTCACAATTGTTCCGAGGCGTCCACTATGAGATTTGCTGTTATGACGAAGAAGGGAACGAATGGCTCGTTCACTCGACGAAGAAGTCGACAGTCGGATCAAAAATCGGGTTGACGTTTGACGAAGAAGCGATTCATGTCATGCGATTAGGGGAGACGGAAGAAGAGTTTGACCGTCGTCTCGAATCCTATGAGGAGGTTCCTCATGAATCAAACTAATCAGACCGCAAAGACGGTATATTTGACGACGTATTGGATTTGGATTGCCTTATTCGTCATCGCACCACTCGTCCTCGTCGTCTATTATTCCTTTTTTGATATCGATGGGAACTTGAGTTTAGAGAACTATCAGACGTTCTTCACCTCAACGTATTTGACGATGACGTTGTCGTCGTTTTGGTATGCGTTCCTCATTACGTTCTTCTCGCTACTCGTTGGATATCCGACGGCATACTTGTTGACGAAGACAAAGCACAAACAGCTTTGGCTCTTGCTCATCTTGCTTCCATCATGGATTAACTTGTTATTAAAAGCGTACGCATTCCTCGGTATTTTTGGAACGTACGGCATCACGAATCAGTTTTTAGAGGCGATCGGGATTGGAACGAAACAGATTCTCTTTACAGACTTCAGTTTCGTCTTCGTCTCCGTATACATTTTCATACCGTTCATGATTTTGCCGATCTACAACGCGATTGAAAAATTACCAGCCTCTCTCGTCTATGCATCACGAGACTTAGGTGCATCGAACTGGACGACGTTCCGACGTGTCATCTTCCCGCTGACGCTTGACGGCGTCAAGTCAGGGATTCAAATTGTCTTTATTCCGGCGTTGTCACTCTTCATGATCACACGCCTCATCGCAGGGAACCGTGTCATCACGCTCGGTACAGCGATTGAACAACAATTCCTTGTTACGCAAAACTGGGGGATGGGATCAACGATTGCCGTCTTCTTGATCTTGGCGATGGTTCTCGTCATGGTCATCACGCGTGACTGGGGTGCGAAAGGAGCGGTCCGTCGATGAAACGTAAACGATTCAAATTATCAAACCTGTACTTGGCGGCCGTATTCTTTATTCTATACGCGCCAATCTTATATCTCGTCTTCTATTCGTTCAATAGCGGCGGAACGATGAGTAACTTCGAAGGCTTTACACTTGAATGGTACAAATCCCTCTTCACCGATACGAGACTTCTCGTCATCGTCTTGAACACGATTGTCATCGCGCTGTTATCGGCGACAATCTCAACTGTGCTCGGTGTGATAGGAGCCCTCGCCATTTATACGGCGAAACAAAAGTATACGAAGACGTCGCTCTTGTCTTTGAACAACGTCTTGATTGTCAGCCCGGACGTCATCATTGGAGCATCATTCTTAATCCTCTTCACGATGCTTGGGATTCAGTTAGGCTTCTATTCCGTCCTCTTGTCGCACATCGCCTTCTCAGTTCCGATTGTCGTCATCTTAGTGTTACCAAAACTCCAAGAGATGAGTCCGACGTTGATTGATGCGTCACGTGACCTAGGAGCCAGTACATGGGACGTGTTGACGAAAGTCATTCTACCGTATATCACGCCGGGGGTATTTGCCGGATTCTTCACGGCACTCACATATTCGTTAGATGACTTCGCGGTCACGTTCTTCGTAACAGGGAACGGATTTACAACACTTGCGGTAGAAGTTTACTCACGGGCACGTCAAGGGATCTCGCTTGAAATCAATGCGCTGTCTGCGATTTTGTTCGTCTTCACCCTTATTCTTGTCATTGGATATTATGTGTTGTCGCAACGAGGATCAAAGGAGGTTAGACGATGAAAAAAATAGTCATCATGCTGGCTGTGCCATTGGTTGTCAGCTTTGGTCTCCTTCTTTGGATTCAGCAACTGAACGCTGCGCAAGGGTTTGGTGGCGACAATACGCTTGTCGTCTATAACTGGGGAGACTATATCGATGAGGATTTGATTGGGGAGTTCGAAGAGCAGAGCGGGTTGAAGGTCGTCTATCAAACATTCGACTCGAACGAAGCGATGCTCACGAAAATTGAGCAAGGTGGTACGGCCTTCGACGTCGCTGTCCCTTCAGACTATGCGATTAGTAAGATGATTGAAGAGGATTTGCTCCTTCCAATCGACTACGACAAGCTCGAGAATTTTGATAACATCGACCCACGCTTCCTCGATAAATCGTTCGACCCGGGTAACAAGTACTCGGTCCCTTACTTCTGGGGAACGGTCGGGATCGTCTATAATCCTGAATTAGTTGACGAAGAAATCACATCGTGGAACGACTTATGGGAGATGCCGCTTGAGAACGATATCCTCCTTGCGGACGGAACACGAGAAGTGATGGGCTTCGGTTTGAACTCGCTAGGTTATTCGCTCAATACGACGAACAAAGATGAGTTGATTGAAGCGGAGCAAAAGTTAGAAACGCTTTGGCCAAACATTAAAGCCATTGTCGGAGATGAGATTAAAATGTTGATGGCAAACCGTGAAGCGGCAGCGGCCGTCGTCTGGTCCGGTGACGCCTCAGAAATCATGTATGAGAACGAAGAACTGACATATGTCATTCCGGAAGAAGGCACGAATCTTTGGTTCGATAACCTCGTCATTCCAAGTACGGCACAAAACGTGGACGGTGCGCACGAGTTTATCGACTTCATGTTAGATGCTGAGATCGCGGCGCGTAACACGGATTATGTGGGCTATTCGACTCCGAACGATGCCGCTCTCGACTTTTTGGATGAGGAAGTGACATCAGATGAACGATTCTATCCGTCTCGCGACGTGACGCAAGAACTCGAAGTATATGAAAATCTAGGGAAGCGGATGAACGCTTACTATAACGAATTGTATTTACGATTTAAAATGCAGAGTAAATGACGAAACATCCCCGCGCTCATCGTGAGCGCGGGGTGTTTTGTTTTAGCGCTTTACGCTCTTCTTCTGTAAAGACTCGAGAACGTCCTAAAAATCGTTTCCCTTCGACACCTTCGAGTGAGAACATACCGCCTCGACCATCGACCACATCGATGATTAGTTGTGTATGTTTCCAATAATCGTATTGTTTCTCATGGATATAGAACGGTGTCTCGCCGATTTCGCCGAGGAGCACATCATGATCGCCCACCATGAACTCGTCGCGTGGAAAGCACATGGGTGAACTTCCATCACAGCATCCTCCAGACTGATGAAAGAGGAGGGGACCGTGTTTCGATTTCAGGCGTTCGATCAGTTCGAGCGCGGCGGGGGTGGCCTCGACTCGTTTCACCATCTTAGAAGAACCCGAGCTTCTGTTCGCTGTAGCTGACGAGCATGTTTTTCGTCCGTTGATAATGACCGAGCATCATCTTATGGTTCTCGCGTCCAATCCCAGACATTTTATAGCCGCCGAACGCAGCGTGTGCCGGATATGAATGGTAGCAGTTGATCCAGACGCGACCTGCTTGGATTTCACGACCAAAGCGATAGGCACGGTTCATGTCACGTGTCCACACGCCTGCCCCAAGACCGTAGAGCGTATCGTTCGCGATAGCGAGTGCTTCCGCATCATCTTTGAACGTCGTCACCGATAAGACCGGTCCGAAAATCTCTTCTTGGAAGATGCGCATCTTGTTATGACCTTTGAAGATGGTCGGTTGAATGTAATAACCATCCGCCAGGTCTCCGTCCATCATGTTACGTTCGCCACCGATTAAGCACTCTGCGCCTTCCTCTTTCCCGATTTCAAGATAAGAGAGGATTTTCTCCATCTGTTCGTTCGAAGCTTGTGCACCCATCATGACGTCAGAATCGAGCGGGTTCCCGAGTTTGATCGCTTTGACGCGCTCTAGCACACGCTCCATGAATTTGTCATAGATGGATTCTTGAATCAACGCGCGGGATGGGCACGTACATACTTCCCCTTGGTTCAACGCGAACATGACGAGGCCTTCGATCGCTTTATCAAAGAAATCATCATCCGCTTCCATGATATCCGCGAAGAAGATGTTCGGAGATTTCCCACCGAGCTCGAGTGTGACGGGGATGATGTTTTGAGAAGCGTACTGCATGATGAGGCGACCCGTCGTCGTTTCACCCGTGAAAGCGACTTTATCGATACGATTGCTCGATGCGAGTGGTTTCCCTGCTTCAAGTCCGAAACCGTTGATGATGTTGAGGACGCCTGGTGGTAATAAGTCTTCAATGAGTTCCATGAGGACCATGATGGAAGAAGGTGTTTGTTCGGCTGGTTTTAACACGACACAGTTTCCGGCTGCGAGCGCCGGAGCGAGTTTCCAGACAGCCATTAAAATCGGGAAGTTCCACGGAATGATTTGAGCGACAACGCCGAGCGGCTCATGGAAGTGATAAGCGACTGTATCGTTGTCGAGTTCACTGATTCCGCCTTCTTGTGAACGAATCACACCGGCGAAGTAACGGAAGTGGTCGATCGCGAGAGGAAGGTCGGCATTAAGTGTTTCTCGTACTGCTTTACCGTTCTCCCACGTTTCTGCATACGCGAGCATCTCGAGATTCTCTTCCATGCGATCGGCGATTTTATTTAAGATGATAGAACGTTCCGCGACGGACGTTTTGCCCCAATCGTCTTTGGCTGCATGAGCGGCATCCAAAGCGAGTTCAACATCCTCTTTCGTTGAGCGGGCGACTTCACATAGTACTTTCCCATTTACAGGAGATGTGTTTTCAAAGTATTCCCCACCAGCCGGTGCGGTCCACTTTCCGTTAATAAAGTTGTCGTAACGGTCCTTAAACTGTACTTTTGTTCCTGCTGAGTTCGGTACTTCATAAATCATGTTCGTTCCTCCCTTTTCATACGAGATAGAGGAGTTATGTATGCGCTTACATTTTTAAGTAAGCGAACGACTCCCTTTTTTTATCGTAACGGTCCGTTGTGATAAAAGTCAAAATTTTTTGACAATAATTTGTCAATCTTTTGTAAAAACGTTTTGAAGTCAAGATTTGTGGTAATCAGTACATTGTGTACATCATTCAATTACCTATAAGGAGTGAACTAAGATGGCTAAGACATATCAAGTTGACCAGGCGCATAGTTCAATCACATTTACTGTCAAACATATGATGATTTCAAAAGTGAAGGGCGAGTTCAAAGAATTTGATATTAAGGCAAATGGTGAGCCGAACGATCTAGCGAATGCGAGTGTGAAGGTGACGATTCAGGCAGTATCGATCGACACCAACAACACGGATCGGGATAACCACCTCCGTTCAGGCGATTTTTTCAACGCCGAGGAGTATCCGCATCTCGTCTTTCATTCGACTTCTTTCCGTTCAAAAGGGGGCGGAGAATTCGAATTGACAGGGGATTTGACGATTCGAGGAACGACGCGGGAAGAAACGTTTGAAGTGGAGTATGAAGGAAGCGCAAAAGATCCGTGGGGCAACATGAAGCACGCTTTCTCCGGTGAAGGTTCGCTCAACCGTGAGGACTATGGATTGACGTGGAACCAAGCGCTCGAGGCGGGCGGCGTCCTCGTCGACAAGAAAGTCAAATTTGAGTTCGAGCTTCAGTTCACTGAAGTTGAGGCATAAGAAAAGTCGCTCACCTGAGCGACTTTTTATTGTTCATATACTAATTTTTTCTGGAGACTGTCTTCGCTGAATACCCATCCAGTGAATGAAGACAAGACCTCATTCGACTGCTCGTCTACGATGACGACAGCGACGAACGGATACATATTTTTCGAGAAATACCGTAAGTTCGTGAAACGGTATTCAATCATTCCGTTATGGCGTGTCACAGTGTACGTATGAATTTTGGAAAACTCGAGGAACGCCTGCAAATCTGCATTTTTTCGAGCCTCTACGAAATGAAGGTCTTCTTCCCCTGGCATCGGTTTATCGCGAAAGCGACCACACTCGATGACTTTCCCTTTCTTTACTTTGACAGCTCCGAGACCGTCACGGAAACGCACGGCGACATGCCAGTCATCCCAACCGATTCCTGGCGAGATGAATAACTCGTGTGCACCAGCAAAGTGTCTTGCTACTGTAGCGAGCGCACGGTTACGCAATTTAAACTGAATTGCATAGTAACTGATGACAAGCGCAATGAGCAATGCAAAAATAGGGACAGTCGCACCGGTTATCATCCATAATGCATATGCACCATAATAAGCAGAGAACAAGTACGGATCGAACGTTCCGATGACGCCCCAACCAATCCATTTTTTCGAAAATGGCTGCAGCGCTTGCGTTCCGTAAGCGTTGAACAAGTCGACCGTGACATGTAGTAACACGGCAATTTGTGCCATTACCCATAAGGAAGCGGGATTGACGCCAAGGACCGTCCCGATGACGGCACTGACAATGATTGGCCAAGCAAGAAGTGCGGTTATTCCGTGTGAACGACCACGATGCTGGCGTAAATACGTACTATTTCCTTTTAACTTAAAGACGGTGTCGAAGTCTGGTGCATGCGAGCCGACGAGAGCCGTCGCTGTCATGGCCAGAAACATTTGTGCATCACCTGACACTTCCGGGCTGAGTGTCGCGATGGCACTTAAACCAAGTCCCATACCAATGTGTGTCGCAGTATCCAATGTGCTTCAGCACCTCCATCAATAAATACAATAATAACGTCATCTATTCTTATTTATCATACAATATTTTTAAAACGAGGGGAAACACAATGCTTAATCTTGATAAATTGTTCACAAATTATAATATTCATCAATTCAATGAGGAATTGGTCACCTGGTTCAATCGTGAAAAGCGTGATTTACCTTGGCGACATGCGAAAAATCCATATCGCGTTTGGGTGAGTGAAGTGATGTTGCAACAGACGCGGGTCGATACGGTCATTCCGTACTACAATCGCTTTATGGAGCGTTTCCCGACGCTTGAGACACTTGCCGCCGCAGAGACAGACGAAGTCGTGAAGTACTGGGAAGGACTCGGCTATTACTCGCGCATCCGGAATTTACATGAGGCGGTCAAGGAAGTCGCTTCTGTTTACGATGGGGTTGTGCCTGAAGAGAAAGAACGTTTCGAGAAATTAAAAGGAGTCGGTCCTTATACGACGGGAGCGGTGTTGTCGATTGCGTACAATCAACCGGAACCGGCTGTGGACGGAAACGTCATGCGCGTGATGTCTCGTCAATTCGGGATCTATGACGATATCGCGTTACCGAAGACACGTAAAATCTTTGAACAAGTCGTTCGTCGATTGATGGATCCGGCTCACGCATCCGATTTTAATGAAGGCGTGATGGAGCTAGGTGCTACGGTATGTACCCCGAAGAATCCAATGTGTTCGCTCTGTCCGGTCCAGGAAACATGTTATGCTTTCGCTCATAACGTCCAAGATGAGTTACCGGTCAAAACAAAAAAAGGGGCGGCACGTGTCGAAATGTATGATGCGCTTTGGATTGAGAAAAAAGGGAAAGTCGCCTATGTACAGCGACCGGAAAAAGGACTTCTCGCTGGGATGTGGCAATACCCGCTTACAGAACGGGGAACGGGGGAACAGGTTAACGGAACGTACCTCGGGCAAGTGAAACATGTCTTCTCCCATATCGTCTGGTATATCGATTTATATCGAGTCGATACGCTTCCGACCGATAATGTCGTCTGGTTAGATGCTTCTGAGCGTGAGACGAAGACGGTTTCTGTGGCCCAACAAAAATTAGAGCGATTGGCAGGTGGTGAACGTGAGACGATTTGATGTAGCGTCGACATACGATACAACGGTCGATACTTTATGGGAATTGTTGCAGGATGCTTCGCTTTTGACGAAGTTGACGCGGTTTCCTAAAGTACGTTTGGTTGGGGATGGCGCCTCGGTCGAGGGGAATGAGATAAAATTATTGATTGGAGTTGGACCGGTGGAATTGCCGTGGAACAGTACCATTACCATTGCAGGAAAACAGGCATTCTGCGATCAAGGGAAGACGTTACCGTTTCCGTTCAAACGATTCACACACGTGCATCGGGTTGAAGAACGACAGGGAAAGGCGGTAATGGTAGACGAAGTGACATTTGATAGCTATGTTCCGAACCTACTCGTTGAATATTTTGTGCTTCGTCCGATGTTTCAAGAACGGGCACGGGCCTTCCGAAAAACACTAAATTCATGAAAATAAGAGATTTCCTTTTTCATTGGTTCTGAAAGTCGCTATAATTAAATATGAGAATTGTATAGCATCACAGCGGAAAGGAGGAGCTTATGAGCTTATTTCCCAAAGCAGGTAGCAAAATCGAGATACAGAGCTACAAGCACAACGGAACTTTGCATCGCGTTTGGGAAGAAACGCTCGTCCTTCAGTCGTCAAAAACGGATATGATCGGATTCAATGACCGGATCATGGTCAGTGAGTCAGACGGTCGGCAATGGAGAACGCGAGAGCCGGCAATTTGCTACTTTTCATCTGAGTATTGGTTCAATGTCATCTGTATGATTCGCGAAGACGGGATTTACTACTATTGTAATCTAGGTTCGCCGACTACATTTGATGGGGATGAACGTGCCATCAAATATATCGATTACGATTTGGACATCAAGGTGTTCCCAGATATGTCGTATACGATTTTAGATGAAGATGAATATGAGCGGCATCGTCGTGAGATGAATTATCCGAAAGCGATTGATCGAATCTTGAAGCAGAACGTGCAAGAACTGATCAACTGGATTCGAGGACGGAAAGGGCCGTTCAACCCAACATTTGTCGATGAATGGTATCGCGAATACGAAGCACGTTACCGGAGATGATTCCTCATCTCCGCTTTTTTTCTTAAGTCAGGAGGCATTATGGGTAGTATTAAACGTTATATGCAATTTGTTAAGCCTTATAAAAAACAAATTGCCCTTACCATTTTCGTCGGGATTTTGAAGTTTTCGATCCCGCTCGGATTACCGTTACTTTATAAATATGTCATCGATAACTATTTGGTGGATGACGCACCGAAACAGGATTATACGACACTCGTCTGGTTGTTCAGCATCGTTTTCTTCGTCTTCCTCGTCGTCAAGCCGCCAATTGAATATTTGCGTCAATATTTGGCGCAGTGGGCCGCGACGCGTGTCTTGTTCGATGTCCGGAACCGGTTATTTGACCACGTCCAAAAGTTGTCACTCCGCTTTTATTCAAACAATAAGACCGGTCAAATCATTTCACGGATCATCAACGATGTCGAGCAGACAAAGGACTTCGTCATCACCGGGCTGATGAATATTTGGCTCGACATGGTCACCATCCTTATCGCCATCGGCATCATGTACACGATTGACCCGCAACTCACGCTGATTGCGATCTTACCACTTCCGTTTTATGCGATCGCAGTCCGCTATTTCTATGGGCGGTTGCGTCGCTTGACGCGTGAACGGTCGGCGGCACTCGCTGACCTTCAAGGTCATTTGACAGAGCGCGTCAACGGAATGGCCGTCATCCGGAGTTTTGCGTTAGAGCCATATGAGAACAAGGCGTTCGAACAACAGAACGGCGGTTTCTTGAACGCGGCGCTTAAACATACGAGTTGGAACGCCAAGACGTATGTCGTCGTGTCGACCATCACCGACATCGCACCGATCCTCATCTTTACGACGGCATCATGGCTTGTCCTTCAAGGGCCGGTAACGCTCGGGACGCTTGTCGCGTTCATCGCTTATATTGACCGTCTGTATGCACCGCTCGGTCGTCTCGTCAACTCGGCGACGACACTCACGCAGTCGGTCGCTTCGATGGACCGGGTTTTTGAATTTTTAGATGAAACGTATGATATCGAAGAGAAACCGAACGGGTTCGTCCCGTTGTCGACAGCAGGTAAAATTGACCTTGACCACGTCAGCTTTTCGTATGAACAGGATGGAACACGGGCGTTGAATGATGTGAACCTCCAGATTCGTTCCGGGGAACGCGTGGCGTTTGTCGGGATGTCCGGTGGAGGGAAGTCGACACTCGTCAGCTTGATTCCACGTTTTTATGACGTGACGGATGGAAGCATTAAAATCGACGGGGTCGATGTGCGTGATTTCAAATTGCGTGCGCTCCGTGATCAAATCGGAATGGTCATGCAAGACTCCGTCCTCTTCAGTGAATCGGTCGCGATGAACATCCGCATGGGGAATCCGAATGCGACGGACGAAGAAGTCATCGCAGCGGCGAAGGCGGCTAACGCCCATGAATTCATCTCGAAACTCGAGGGTGGATATGCGACACCGGTCGGGGAGAAAGGTGTCAAACTCTCCGGGGGACAAAAACAGCGGCTTGCGATTGCCCGTGTGTTTTTAAAGAACCCTCCTATTTTGATTCTAGATGAGGCGACAAGTGCACTCGACCTAGAAAGTGAAGCGATGATTCAAGATTCGCTTGCCCGTCTGACGAAGGGGCGTACGACGTTAATCGTTGCCCACCGTTTGTCAACGATTACGGACGCGGATCAAATCGTCGTCGTCGATAACGGTCAAATCATGGAGTCGGGAACGCATGAAGAACTGATGCGTCGTCGAGGGGCGTATTACGACCTGTATATGATTCAAGATTTAGCCGTAGTTGAATGATAAAAAAGTCGAGTCCTTATGGGCTCGACTTTTTAGCGGTCTAAAAATCGTTTACGAACATCCGGTGAAGGGAGTGTGCACACTTCCTTTTTTCCAAATAGACGTGTCCGATATTTGGCGAAGAATGTATATCCATGATCACGAATCGGTCTAGGTATGAAACGAATAAGTCGAAGCAGGCGCCAACGGCCATCAAGGTGTTCGGCAATTCGAATCGCAGCGTCTGATTTTAAATAGGGAACTCCTTCTTCAATATAGACGATACTGTCGACTGATTCCGGAATCCGGTGTCGTGTTCGAAACGACTGACCGACCTCGCTTTGAAGCGATGCAAAGTGAATCGAGGCGTGTCGGTCGTGACGAATGATGAACTGGACACTGGCATCACAGAAGTTACAATCGCCATCAAATAAAACAATCGCAGGCAAGTACTTCGCCTCCTTCATCGTACTGTTTTACCGTTTTGTCGTCCTGTTAAACGTCAAGCAGCAAGTTGACGAGCAGGTTGCATCTTATAGAGCGAGACATAATACAAGTATGCACCGAGTGCACCGAAGTTCAAAATATACCCACTCATAAAGACAGGGCCGAAGAACGCATCGACGACAATGCCGGTTGCCGCGACGAGTTTGGCTCCGTGGAACGTAAGGCCACCGGAGGCGAGATAAGAAGCACGTCGTTCAGGGTCGAGAAAATCAATTTGTTTCACCTGGCGTATCGGAGAATACAGGAGTTCACCAATGGAAAATCCTTAAATTTCATATGGTGAGCACCTCCTTGGTTCTACTGTAATGGGGGACGGTGCAAAACAAAAAAAGACACTTTTGATGAAGATGTCCCCTTTTAGGTAATAAAAAAGAGATGCTCGCGCATCTCATTCTTAAAGTTGAGCAAACGAGCGGTGGACCGCTTCGATTGTCTCTTCGATATCTTGTTCCGTATGCTCCGTCGTCAAGAACCAGGCTTCATATTTAGATGGAGCCAAGTTCACACCGTTTTCAAGCATCAACTTGAAGAATCGTCCGAACTTCTCACCGTCTGACTTTTCCGCACCTTCATAATCGGTGACGATTTCATCCGTGAAGTAAACGGTAAGGGCACCTTTTAAACGGTTGATTGTGATGGTGACGTCATGTTTTTCTGCCGCCTCGCGGATGCCGGCCTCCAGTTTTGCGCCGAGAGCATCTAACTTCTCATAAACACCAGGTTGTTCGAGTACTTCAAGGCAAGCGATTCCTGTCGCCATCGAGGCTGGGTTCCCGGCCATTGTACCGGCTTGATATGCAGGTCCGAGTGGAGCGACCGTCTCCATGATTTCAGCTTTCCCGCCGTAGGCGCCGATTGGTAGACCACCACCGATGACCTTCCCAAGTGCCGTCATATCCGGTTCGATGCCATATACTTGTTGGGCACTTCCGTACGTGAAGCGGAACGCCGTGATGACCTCATCATAGATGACGAGGGCACCGTGTTCATGCGTAATGTCATTGACAGCTTGGAGGAAGCCAGGTTTTGGCTCAACGATTCCGAAGTTCCCGACAATCGGTTCGACGAGAACGCAAGCAATCTGGTCTCCCCATTCTTTCATCATTTCTCGATATGCATCGATATCGTTGAACGGGACGGTGATGACTTCTTTAGCAGTGGCTTTCGTCACACCTGCAGAGTCAGGAGAACCGAGTGTCGCTGGACCACTACCTGCCGCGATCAGCATGAGATCGGAGTGCCCGTGGTAACAACCGCTAAATTTCACGACGAGTTCACGACCAGTGTAAGCACGGGCGACTCGGACCGTCGTCATGACGGCTTCCGTTCCGGAGTTCGTGAATCGTACTTTATCCATCGAAGGGATGGCTTGTTTTAGTTTTTTTGCAAACTCAACCTCGAGACGGTGAGGTGTGCCGTAAAGTAAGCCTTTCAAAGAAGCATTGACGAGCGCTTCATGAATGTGTGGATGGGCGTGCCCGGTAATGATTGGACCATAAGCAGCCAAATAATCGATGTAGCGATTCCCGTCTACATCATAGAAATAGGCGCCTTCGCCGCGTTCCATATAAACAGGAGCGCCGCCACCGACCGCTTTGAACGAGCGGGATGGACTGTTGACACCTCCGACGATGTGAGTGAGTGCATCTTGGTATAATGCATCGGATGACTGACGATTTGATGAAGTAGTCATATGTATTGCCTCCTTATTCAAATTCGCACTTATTGTAACATAGCCGTCAACCGCTTAAGCTCGGTGTTTGACGAGTAGTTGAGAAATCAGTACACTATTTATAAAGATTACTATGTAAGAAATAAGTTAATGTTCAAAACTATTTCGCATGAATTTTATAGAAGAAATGAGGGATTGACGTGGGAAGCGAAATGCTTGACCATGCTGTTCAGTCGCTCCGGGAACATGGAGTCAGAATGACGCCTCAGCGCCAGGCCATTTTGGAGTACCTCGTCACGGAGCACAGTCACCCGACAGCGGATGACATTTATAAGGCACTTGCCGCACGGTTTCCGAATATGAGTGTGGCCACTGTATACAACAATTTGCGCGTATTTAAAGAAGTAGGTCTCGTTCAAGAGATGAACTATGGGGACGCCTCAAGTCGTTTTGACTTTGTGACGTCGAAGCACTATCACATCATCTGTGACACGTGTGGAAAAGTCGTCGACTTTAACTATCCTGTATTAGATGAAATCGAGTCTGTTGCCTCTCAATTGACGGGATTCAAAGTCGATCGTCACCGTCTTGAAGTGTACGGAACGTGCCCGTCTTGTCAGTCTGAACAATCACAAACACATTAAAAAATCACATCCGATTGCTCGGATGTGATTTTTTGTGTCAGTCGGTTTGTTGTGACTGACGTTTGTTGTATTTCTCATCGAACTCTTTACCTTCGAGCGACTGATCGATGGTGAGTGGTTCGTCACAGTGCATACATAAATCGACACGTCCGAGCATCTTCGTTTCTTTTTCACAGTTCGGACAAGTCACGATGATGGCTTTCGTCGAGGCCAGACCGACGATAAAGTAAAGGGCAGAGCTTGCGAGTACCATGATAAATCCAAGTAGCATAAAAATGATCATGAGCCATGTGATGGATTTCGCGAGAAGTCCAAGATACATGACACCGATTCCGCCAAAGATGAGGAGTAGTGCTATATTACGTGCGCGGTTGATTTTGTTCCCCCGTTTTTTCATGAGCGAATCCCTCCAATAGTCTGTCTCTATCATAGCTCATCTTCAAACGAGTGAGAAGTTCCTGCACTTTTTCGGCAGGAGTTTTTTGAAAAGAGGGCGAATTTGATTCGTATCGAAAATGACAATCGTCATATATAGTCAACTTGCGATTGAGAGAGAAGGGGTCCGGATGGCGATGGAATATGCGACTCGCACCATTTATACAGAATATGCTGCACTAAAAACGACGCTCGGAATTATTGAAGTGAAGAAAAAGCGGGCACGTGATCCGTTAACAGATCAGTTGGATCGACTGCTCATTGTGATTGAAGCGAAACAGGAGCCGTTTTGGACGGTGAAGCATTATCAAGTCGGACAGGAGAAAATTGTTCTGCACGTAGTCAGTGACTCGATGATGGATCGGTGGATTGTCTTAAATGAAAACCGCCGTGCCATTCATTGGATTGAAGACGGGATCGTCTTGTTTGAGCGGAATGAATACATCTTGGAGTTGCGACAACGCAACCGTAATTTAACGAATCGGGAACAGCGTTTGCAACTCTCGCTTTCTTTCGCGAAATTGTTGCGCCGGTTTGAAGACGGACGATATTTATTTTTAGAAGGAGAGTTCCAAGACGCCTTCACACAGATTCATCATGCACTCACACATCTGGCAC